>NZ_JBEZZJ010000010.1:0-199087 GCF_040639095.1 Micromonospora sp. NPDC023966
GTGGCCTCCATGGTCATCGTTGCTCAGCAACGTCGATCATGGACGCCCTCGTCTGTGTGCGCTGTCCCCGTATCCCTTGGAATAGATCGTCTAGGCCCTCTCGGATCTTGGACAGTTGCCGTTCGCACCGAACGGCATCTGTCTAAGATCTCGGGGGCTAGCCGGGCAGGGCGGCCAGGCCGGCCAGCAGTTCCCAGCGTTCGGCGTCGCTGAGCACCGCGTACGCGGGCTCGTCGCGCCGGTCGGTCTCCGCCTCGATGGCCGCGCGCTCCGGCCCGTCCGGCAGCGCCCGGATCCCTTCGGCGGTCAGCCCGGCGGCCCGCCACGCCGCCCGGTGCGCGTCGGCGCGGTGGTGGCGCAGGGAACCGAGCCGGGTGACCAGCAGCAGCGCCGGCGAGGCGCCCTCCGGCTCGTACGGCGGGGACATGGCGCGGAACGCCGGACCGCCGGTGGCCTGCCCGTGCGCCAGCACCCGGCCCACCAGGTCGGCGAGTCGGGGCACGATGCTCAGGCCGGGCAGCATTCCCGGCATGGCCGACCACAGCTCCTCGGCGGCCTCGGCCGTGGCCCGTTGCGCGTGGAGGGCCAGCTCCCGGCCCAGCTCGGTGAGGTGCCAGGTGCCCTCGGCGTCCACCGTGGTCACACTCTGGGCCAGCTCCCGGCTCATGTCGCCGTCGGTGTAGGCCAGGCCGTCGGCGAGCGCCTCGGCGGACATGGGCCGGGCCAGCACCCCCGAAAAAAAGCTGTTCTCGTAGCCGAGGTCCACGCCGCGTTCGGCGTAGAACTTCTCCATCCGGGCGCGGGCGGCCCAGCGGGCGCCCACGTACACCCGGTCGATGGCCGGTCGGATCAGTCGCGCGTAGCTCACCGTCGTCTCCACGCCGCCGGACCCTACCGGCAGCGTGGAGACCGGTGGGGGTTGCTACTCCGGCACCCGTCGGTACGCGCCGTCGCTGGCCGAGGTGGCCATCGAGGCGTACGCGCGCAGCGCCGCGGATACCGGGCGGACCCGGCCGGCCGGGGTGTACGGGCGGTCCCGCTTCTCCTCCGCCACCCGGCGCGCCTGAAGCACGTCGTCGGGCACGTCGAGCCGGATCGACCGGGCCGGGATGTCGATGACGATCTCGTCGCCCTCCCGCACCAGCGCGATCAGCCCGCCGGAGGCCGCCTCGGGGGAGACGTGCCCGATGGACAGGCCGGAGGTGCCGCCGGAGAACCGGCCGTCGGTGAGCAGCGCGCAGGAGCGGCCCAGCCCGCGGCCCTTGAGGAACGAGGTGGGGTAGAGCATCTCCTGCATGCCGGGGCCGCCCTTCGGGCCCTCGTAGCGGATCACCACCACGTCCCCGGCGACGACCTCCTTGGCCAGGATCGCCGACACGGCGTCGTCCTGTGACTCGTAGACCTTGGCCGGCCCGCGGAACGTCAGGCACTCCTCGGGCACCCCGGCGGTCTTCACCACGCAGCCGTCCGGCGCCAGGTTGCCGTGCAGGATGGCCAGCCCGCCGTCCGCGCTGTACGCGTGCTCGCGGTCCCGGATGCAGCCGCCGGCCGCGTCGGCGTCCAGGGACGACCAGCGGTTGGTGGTGGAGAACGGTTCGGTGGTGCGCACCCCGCCCGGGGCGGCGTGGAACAGCTCGACCGCCTCCGGGGTGGCGGAGCCGCCGCGCACGTCCCAGTCGGCGAGCCACTGCGCCAGGCTGGGCGAGTGCACCGCGTGCACGTCCCGGTGGAGCAGGCCGGCGCGGTCCAGTTCGCCGAGGATGGCTGGGATGCCGCCGGCCCGGTGCACGTCCTCCATGTGGTACTGCGGCGAGTTCGGCGCGACCTTGGCCAGGCAGGGCACCCGGCGGGAGATGGCGTCGATGTCGGCCACCCCGAAGTCCAGTTCCGCCTCGCGAGCGGCGGCCAGCAGGTGCAGCACGGTGTTGGTCGAGCCGCCCATGGCCACGTCGAGGGCGACCGCGTTCTCGAACGCGGCCCGGCTGGCGATCGACCGGGGCAGCACCGAGGCGTCGTCGGAGTCGTACCAGCGCTTGGCGATCTCCACGGCGGTGCGGCCGGCCTCGACGAAGAGCGACCGGCGGGCGGCGTGGGTGGCCAGCGTCGAGCCGTTGCCGGGCAGCGCCAGGCCGATGGCCTCGGTGAGGCAGTTCATCGAGTTGGCGGTGAACATGCCGGAGCAGGAGCCGCAGGTCGGGCAGGCGGAGCGCTCGATCTCGCCGAGCTGGTCGTCGGTGACCGCCTCGTTCGAGGAGGCGATCATGGCGTCGATCAGGTCGATCTTGGAGTGGACCACGCCCTCGATCGCCACGGTCTTGCCGGCCTCCATGGGCCCGCCGGAGACGAAGACGGTCGGGATGTTGAGCCGCAGCGCGGCCAGCAGCATGCCCGGGGTGATCTTGTCGCAGTTGGAGATGCAGACCAGCACGTCCGCGCAGTGCGCGTTGACCATGTATTCCACCGCGTCGGCGATCAGCTCCCGGCTGGGCAGCGAGTAGAGCATGCCGCCGTGGCCCATGGCGATGCCGTCGTCCACCGCGATGGTGTTGAACTCCCGGCCCACCCCGCCGGCCTCGGCCACCGCGTCGGCGACCAGGCCACCGAGGTCCTTGAGGTGTACGTGGCCGGGGACGAACTGGGTGAAACTGTTGGCGATGGCGACGATCGGCTTGCCGAAGTCGTCGTCGGTCATCCCGGTGGCCCGCCACAGGGCCCGGGCGCCGGCCATCGTCCGACCGTGGGTGGAGGTCCTCGACCGCAGCTCAGGCATGCCTACCAGTCTGACACCGCCGGTCCGGCCGCCCCCCGGCACGCGCCCCGTGTCCCAACAGTTGCACACCCGGTGCCCCACCGAGGGCGCCGATCCGGCACAGTTGAGGTCGTGCAGTCGTCCCCGGGCATGGTCACCGTCGCGGTGCTGAGCGGGCTCGCCGCGGCCGGCGCCGCCGCCCTGCTCGCCGTGTCGGCGCGCCGCCGGGGTGGGCCGCACCGGCGGGCCCACGTGCTGCTCGCGGCCGCCGCCGGGGTCGCCCTGCTCAGCCTGCTCCTCGGCCTGGCCGGCACGCTGGCCGCCGGCGACCACTGGGCGCACCGGCAGGGCCAGCGGACCGGGTGGGCCACCCTCGTCTCGTTCGGCACCACGCTCGCCGGGCTCGGCCTCGGCGTCGTCCTGCTCCGGCTGCCCGGCACCGCCGCGGCCCGGGCGGCCACCGCCCGGCTGCTGCTGGACGGCGTGATCATGGCGAGCGCGCTCTGGTTCGTCGGCTGGGCGGTGTTCAGCCCGCCGACCCGGCTGCTCGGCGACGCGACCCCGGCCGTCTGCCTGGCCATCCTGCTGGCCACGGTCAGCGCGGCGCTCACCGCCGGGCTGACCCTGATCATGGTGTTGCGGGCGGCCCCGCCGCGCGGCCGGCTGGTCCTGCTCGGCGCCGGCGCGACCGGGGTGACCTGCGGCGGCCTGGGCCTGTCGGCCGGGCTCTGCCAGGCCGGTGCGGGCCTGGCGTTCGCCGGCGCCGCGGTGATCGCCGCCGGCCTGCTGGCCACCGCCCTGGCCGCGCACCGGGTCGACCTGCCGCAGGTCGACGTCGACCTGATCCGCCGCGACGGCGAGTACGCCTTCGTCCCGATGTTCGCGATGGCCGCCTCCGCCATGTACCACCTGGTGCAGGGCGGCCGGTTCGACGTGTTCGGCATCGCGGCGGGCAGCGTCGAGGGTTTCGCCCTGGTGGCCCGGCAGTACCTGGCCCTCAACGACGTCCGCGGCTACGCCGGCCGGCTGGCCGAGCGGGAGGCGCACTTCCGCGAGCTGGCGCACACCGACCCGCTCACCGGCCTGGCCAACCGGCGTGGCCTGCTGCGGGCGCTGCACCGCTGCGCCGAGGCCGGCGTCCCCTGCCTGCTGCTCGGGCTGGACCTGGACGGCTTCAAGAACGTCAACGACATGCGCGGGCACGACGTCGGCGACGCGGTGCTGGCCGAGGTGGGCCGGCGGTTGCGCGGCAACCTGCGCCCGGGCGACCTGGCCGCCCGGCTCGGCGGCGACGAGTTCGCGGTGCTCATGCACGGCACGAGCGACCCGGGGCCGGTCGCCGAGCGGCTGCTCGGCGTGCTCGGCCGCCCCTACGAGGAGGCCGACGGGCCGGTCTTCCTCTCGGTCAGCATCGGGGTGGCCGGCGGCTGCGGGGAGACCGACGTCGAGCTGCTGCTGCGCAACGCCGACCTGGCGCTGCGCTACGCCAAGCAGCGCGGCAAGAACCGGATCGAGCGCTACGACGCCACCTACGACCAGCTGCTGCGCCGGCGCACCATGCTGGAGCACGAGCTGCGCGGCGCGATCGAGCGCGACGAGCTGCGGCTGGCCTTCCAGCCGGTGGCCTCGCTGCCCTCGGTCCGCCCGGTCGGCGCCGAGGCGCTGCTCCGCTGGCACCACCCGGAGCTGGGCAACGTCCGCCCGGACGAGTTCATCCCGCTCGCCGAGGAGTGCGGGATGATCTCCAAGCTCGGCGCCTGGGTGCTGCACCAGGCCTGCTACCAGCTCTCCCGCTGGCTGGCCGACGGGCACGACGTCTGGGTGTCGGTGAACGTCTCGCCCCGCGAGCTGCACGCCCCGGAGTACGTGGTCCAGGTCGCCGACGCGCTGCGCGCCCACCACGTGCCGCCGCAGCGGCTGGTGCTGGAGGTCACCGAGCACGCCGTCGCCACCGACCTCGACGAGCTGATCCGGCGGCTCACCGCGCTGCGTCTCACGGGCGTGCGGATCGCGCTGGACGACTTCGGGGCCGGCTACTCCTCGCTGGGGCAGCTCCGCCGGCTCCCGATCGACATCCTCAAGATCGACCACAGCCTGGTCGCGGAGCACGAGCCGGTCCGGCCGGTCGGCCGCGACGGTCCGGCGTTCGCCCCGATGGTCGACATCGTCATGCGCCTCGGGCACCAGCTCGGCCTGGAGGTGATCGCCGAGGGCGTCACCACCCCCACCGAGCTGGCCGCCGTGGTGGCCGCCGGCTGCCGGTTCGGGCAGGGCGCGGCCTTCGGCTGGGGCGTACCCGCCGAACACCTGGAGGCGATGCTGGAGGCGGCCACCTCGCCCGGCAACCGCCCGGCCTCGGTGCCGCCCGTCCCACCGCCCCCGCCGGTGCGGACCGGGCCGTCGCCGCTGCTGCCCCGACTGCGGTCGAACCCGCCCGCCCAGATACCCGCACCGCGTACCTCGAATGAGGGATCTTCGCAGGTGGCGCCGGGCGTGGAGGGCGTTTCGGGGGCCGACACGCCCACGTCCGTGAACCAAAATGTGGGATCAGTTGACTCATCGCGTGAGATGCGTCAGGCTTGACCGCATGTCGTCGAACCGGTCGCTGCGAGTACTTACCTGAGCGCACTCTCCCGAACGAGAGTGCGCTGGCCCCGTGCATCTGCACGTGGGCCGTTTTTGTTGCCGTCGGACCATCGCCGGGACGCCCGCGTTCCATCCTGAGAAGCGCATCACCCACTCCAGCCGAAGGCCTGAACCGCCATGACGAGACCCACGCCAGAGACCCTCGCCCACTCCGTCCGGCGAGCCCGCCCGGCCACCGAGCCGGCGGCTGACGCCGACCACGCTCCCGCCCCCCGCACCGGTGCCGCGCCGGCCGCCTCGGCCGTACGGCAGCCGACCACGGCGCAGGTCTCCGGTGCCGGTTCGCTGGTGCGGTCGCTCGAGGCGCTCGGCGTCGACGTCGTCTTCGGCATCCCGGGCGGCGCGATCCTGCCGGCGTACGACCCGCTCTACGACTCGACCGTCCGGCACATCCTGGTCCGGCACGAGCAGGGCGCCGGGCACGCCGCCACCGGCTACGCCCAGGCCACCGGCAAGGTCGGCGTCTGCATGGCCACCTCCGGCCCGGGCGCGACCAACCTGGTGACGCCGATCGCCGACGCGTACATGGACTCGGTGCCGATGGTGGCGATCACCGGCCAGGTCGCCCGCCCGTCGATCGGCACGGACGCCTTCCAGGAGGCGGACATCCAGGGCATCACCCTGCCGATCACCAAGCACAACTTCCTGGTGCAGACGGCCGACGAGATCCCGCAGGTGCTCGCCGAGGCGTTCCACCTGGCCTCGACCGGCCGGCCCGGCCCGGTCCTGGTCGACATCCCCAAGGACGTCCTCCAGGCGCCGACCACCTTCACCTGGCCGCCCACCCTGGACCTGCCCGGCTACCGGCCCACCCTGCACCCGCACGGCAAGCAGATCCGCGAGGCGGCCCGGCTGATGAGCAGCGCCCGCCGCCCGGTGCTCTACGTCGGCGGCGGCGTGCTCAAGGCCGGCGCCACCGAGGGGCTGCGCCGGCTGGCCGAGTTGACCGGCATCCCGGTGGTCACCACCCTGATGGCGCTCGGCTCGTTCCCCGACTCGCACCGGCAGCACCTGGGCATGCCCGGCATGCACGGCACCGTCGCCGCGGTGTACGGCCTGCAGAAGTCCGACCTGATCGTGGCGCTGGGCGCCCGCTTCGACGACCGGGTCACCGGCCGGCTGGACTCGTTCGCGCCGGACGCCACCGTGGTGCACGCCGACATCGACCCGGCCGAGATCGGGAAGAACCGGCACGCCGACGTCCCGATCGTGGGCGACGCCCGGCACGTCATCGACGAGCTCATCGCGGCCGTCACCGCCGAGCACGCGGCCCACCCGGCCGCCGACCTCGCCGACTGGTGGAACCAGCTCGACGACCTGCGCGGGCGCTACCCGCTGGGCTACGAGGAGCCGGCCGACGGCACCCTCTCCCCGCAGTACGTGATCAAGCGGCTGGGCGAGATCGCCGGTCCAGACACCGTCTACGTGGCGGGCGTTGGCCAGCACCAGATGTGGGCCAGCCAGTTCATCTCGTACGAGAAGCCGTACACCTGGCTGAACTCCGGCGGCCTCGGCACCATGGGCTACGCCGTCCCGGCGGCCATGGGCGCCAAGGTCGGCAAGCCGGACACCACGGTGTGGGCGGTCGACGGCGACGGCTGCTTCCAGATGACCAACCAGGAGCTGGCCACCTGCGCCCTGGAGGGCATCCCGATCAAGGTCGCCGTCATCAACAACGGCAACCTGGGCATGGTCCGCCAGTGGCAGACCCTGTTCTACGGGGAGCGCTACTCCAACACCGAGCTGGGCACCCACAAGCACCGCATCCCGGACTTCGTGAAGCTCGCCGAGGCGCTCGGCTGCGTCGGCCTGCGCTGCGAGAACGCCGCCGACGTGGACAAGACCATCGAGGCGGCCATGGCGATCACCGACGCCCCGGTGGTCATCGACTTCGTGGTCGGCAAGGACGCCATGGTGTGGCCGATGGTCGCCGCTGGCACCAGCAACGACGAGATCATGTTCGCCCGGGGCGTCCGCCCCGCCTTCGACGAGGACGAGCTGTAGTCATGGCCGAGTGCACCGAGCGCAGCGAGGGCCATGAGGGCATGACGAGGAAGGCGCTGTAATGACCCTGCACACCTTGTCCGTGCTGGTGGAGAACAAGCCGGGCGTGCTGGCCCGGGTCTCCGGGCTGTTCTCCCGGCGCGGGTTCAACATCGACAGTCTCGCCGTCGGGGAGACCGAGAACCCCGACGTCTCCCGGATCACCATCGTGGTCAACGCCGAGTCGTCCCCGCTGGAGCAGGTCACCAAGCAGCTCAACAAGCTGGTCAACGTCCTCAAGATCGTCGAGCTGGACTCGCAGGTCTCGGTGGCCCGAGAGCTGCTGCTGGTCAAGGTCCGCGCGGACCGCAGCGCCCGGGGCCAGGTGCTGGAGACGGTCGCCCTGTTCCGCGCCCGGGTGGTCGACGTCGCACCGGACACGCTGACCATCGAGGCCACCGGCACCCCGGACAAGCTCGACGCGCTGCTGCGTGACCTGGAGCCGTTCGGCATCAAGGAGATGGTCCAGTCCGGCACGGTGGCCATCGGGCGCGGCTCCCGCTCGATCACCGCCGGCCCGGCGCTGCGCGCCGCCTGATTCGCACCCACCAGATTTTCGACGGGCCGACGGGCACCGCCGTACGAAAGGGAAGTCAATGAGCGTTGAGGTGTACTACGACGACGACGCCGACCTGGGCCTGATCCAGGGCCGCAAGGTCGCCGTGATCGGGTACGGCAGCCAGGGCCACGCCCACGCGCTGTCGCTGCGCGACTCCGGCGTCGACGTGGTGATCGGCCTGCCCGCCGGCTCGAAGAGCCGGCCCAAGGCCGAGGAGCAGGGCCTGCGGGTGCTCACGCCGGCCGAGGCGGCGGCCGAGGCCGACGTGATCATGATCCTGGCGCCGGACACCGCCCAGCGCGGCCTCTACGCCGAGGCGATCGCCCCCAACCTCGCCCCCGGCAAGGCGATCTTCTTCGGCCACGGCTTCAACATCCGGTACGGCCTGATCAAGCCCCCGGCCGACGTGGACGTGGCGATGGTCGCCCCGAAGGGCCCCGGCCACCTGGTCCGCCGCCAGTACGTCGACGGCAAGGGCGTGCCCTGCCTGGTCGCCGTCGAGCAGGACGCCAGCGGCAACGCCTTCCGCCTGGCGCTGGCCTACGCCAAGGCGATCGGCGGCACCCGGGCCGGCGCCATCCGGACCACCTTCACCGAGGAGACCGAGACCGACCTCTTCGGCGAGCAGGCGGTGCTCTGCGGCGGCGCGGCGGCGCTGGTGCAGACCGGCTTCGAGGTGCTCACCGAGGCCGGCTACGCCCCCGAGGTGGCCTACTTCGAGTGCCTGCACGAGCTGAAGCTCATCGTCGACCTCATGTACGAGGGCGGCATCGCCCGGATGCGCTACAGCATCTCGGACACCGCCGAGTACGGCGACCTCTCCCGCGGGCCCCGGGTCATCGACTCCCGGGTCAAGGAGGAGATGCGCAAGATCCTCGGCGAGATCCAGTCCGGCGAGTTCGCCCGCGAGTGGGTGGCCGAGGACGAGGCCGGCCGGCCGAACTTCGCCAAGTGGCGCGCCGAGGGCGCGGCGCACCCGATCGAGGAGACCGGGCAGAAGCTGCGCGCCATGATGAGCTGGGTCGACCGGCCCATCACCGAGACCGCCTGACCCCGGGTCGGGCAGCTCCGACGCGGCCCGCGGCCCGACGCTCTCCCCGGCGTCGGGCGGCGGGCCGCCGTCATTCCCGCGACGAGGACGGCGGCCAGGCTCGCGGCGGCCCCGCCGGGCGGCCCGCTCACCTGGTGGGACCGGGTGACCAACGCCTCGACCGGACGGCACGCCGACGGGTCACCGGGTGAACGGGGGATGACGGGCGCGCGACCAGGCTGTGTGAGGGCGCTCACCCCGCGGTCCGCGACCCGGAGGGCGGGCCGCCCCCTACCATCCTTGGTGAGGTGCTCCAGCCGGC
Organism: Micromonospora sp. NPDC023966; assembly: GCF_040639095.1. Taxonomy (NCBI): domain Bacteria; kingdom Bacillati; phylum Actinomycetota; class Actinomycetes; order Micromonosporales; family Micromonosporaceae; genus Micromonospora; species Micromonospora sp. NPDC023966. The sequence continues at coordinate 9,350 of NZ_JBEZZJ010000010.1, forward strand.
ACCCGACGGCCATGGCACGGATCGGCGCAGGGCGCAGCGAGGCGTCCGGACGCCCCAGGCCGACCACAAAAACCGAGCGTCTACGAGGACCGATGAATCCTGTCGTACTGATCGCCGAAGAACTCGCTCCCGCCGCCATCGAGGTGCTCGCGCACGACTTCGACGTGCGTCACGTGGATGGCACCGACCGCCCGGCCCTGCTCTCCGCGCTCTCCGAGGCCGACGCGGTGATCGTACGCAGCGCCACCCAGATCGACGCCGAGGCGATCGCCGCGGCGCCGCGGCTGAAGGTGGTCGCCCGGGCCGGCGTCGGGCTGGACAACGTCGAGGTGCCCGCCGCCACCGCGCGGGGCGTCATGGTCGTCAACGCTCCCACCTCCAACATCGTCTCCGCCGCCGAGCAGGCCGTCGCGCTGCTGCTCGCCGTGGCCCGCAACACCGCCAGCGCCAGCGCCGCGCTCAAGGCGGGGGAGTGGAAGCGGTCCAAGTACACCGGCGTGGAGCTGCAGGGCAAGACCGTCGGCGTGGTCGGCCTCGGTCGGATCGGCGTGCTCTTTGCGCAGCGCATCGCCGCCTTCGGCACCCGCCTGATCGCGTACGACCCGTACATCCAGCCGGCCCGCGCCGCGCAGCTCGGCGTCCGGCTGGTCGGCCTGGAGGAGCTGCTCCGGGAGAGCGACTTCATCTCGATCCACCTGCCCAAGACCCCGGAGACGGTGGGCCTGATCGGCGAGAAGGAACTGGCGATCGTCAAGCCGGGCGTCCGGATCGTCAACGCCGCCCGCGGTGGCCTGGTCGACGAGCAGGCGCTCGCGAACGCCATCGCCGAGGGCCGGGTCGCCGGTGCCGGCGTCGACGTCTACGCCAAGGAGCCGTGCACCTCCTCGCCCCTGTTCGCCTTCGACAACGTGGTGGCCACCCCGCACCTGGGCGCGTCCACCCACGAGGCGCAGGACAAGGCCGGTCTGGCCGTCGCGAAGAGCGTCAAGCTGGCGCTCCAGGGTGAGTTCGTGCCGGACGCGGTGAACGTGCAGGCCGGCGGCGTGGTCGCCGAGGACGTCCGGCCGCTGCTGCCGCTGGCCGAGAAGCTGGGCCGGGCCTTCACCGCCCTGGCCGGCGGGGTGGCCGCCAGCGTCACCGTCGATGTGCGCGGCGAGATCGTCACCAACGACGTGTCGGTGCTGAAGCTCGCCGCCACCAAGGGGCTGTTCAGCTCGGTGGTGGAGGAGCAGGTCACCTACGTCAACGCGCCGCACCTGGCCGCCGAGCGGGGCGTCGAGGTCACCCTCGCCACGCAGGCCGAGACCGTCGACCACCCGAACCTGGTGACCGTCCGCGGCGCGCTGCCGGACGGCCGCACGGTCAGCGTCTCCGGCACGGTGACCCACACCGGCACCCGGGACGTGCTCAAGCTGACCGAAGTGGACGGTTTCGACGTCGAGATCGGCGCCGAGGGCATCCTGGTCTTCCTGCGCTACGTCGACCGGCCGGGCGTGGTCGGCACGGTCGGCACGCTGCTCGGCGAGGCCGGCGTGAACATCGCCGCCATGCAGGTGGCCCGCCGCGAGGCGGGTGGCGAGACGCTGATGACGCTCACCGTCGACCAGGCGCTCGGCGCGGACCTGCTCACCTCGGCGGCCGACTCGATCGGCGCGGTGGCGGCCAGCGCGGCCGACCTGCGCGACGAGTAGTCCGGCCACGACGGATCGGGGGCCCGGCCGGACGGCCGGGCCCCTCGTCGTGTCCGCTCAGGACGTGACGCGGGCCGGCGGCGGGTAGACCGAGCCGTCCTGAGCGTCGAAGAGCATGAGGTTGTGCTCGCCGGCCAGCCGCTCGATGTCGAGCAGCACCTGGTCCGCGCAGGTGGGGAAGAGGTTCATCTCCACGTGGTCACCGGCCGCGTGCAGCGGGGTGACCTCCCAGGGCGTGCCCGGGCCCGCCGGGCGGTCGGGATAGCTGGCCGTGATGGCCCGGTAGAAGGCGACCACCCGGGGGTCGGGATACGCCTCGCCGTGCCGCCCCTCGCGGCACTGCTGCACCGCTGCCCGCACCTCGTCGGGCGTGGCCCCGGCCCGCAGGGCCCACACGCTCAGATCGAAACTCACGGCGGACAGCGTGCCATCCCCGGTCCGCGCCGTCACCCCTGCCCCGCCGCAGGTTGACGCGCTGATTGCCGACGGGGCGCCGGACGGTCCGCTGTGGAGACTCTTGCGTCGAGTTGCGTCGATTCGCTAGCGTACGCGTGCGGGCACTGGCTGAGTCGATACTCCGGCCCGTCTTCGGGTGGCGTGGTCGGCCGTCCGGCCCACCGGCCCGCACCCCTCGATTGCGCGAGCCACGCGCATTCGTCGCTGACCGGCCTCCACGGTCGTTGCCGAGACCGTGGGGGCCGATCGCCGTTCACGTCCCGGATGCGAAGGCGGGGCGCGCTCCCGGTCAGCGCCGGCGGTGGGCGAAGAGCACCCGGTAGTCCGAGCCGTTGCGGAACCAGGCCAGCCCGGCCGGGCCGGCGGCGTACAGGGCGGTGGCGTAGGCGTCGGCCACCGCGAGATCCGGGCCCACCACCGTGGCGGCGACCAGCTGGTCGGCCGGCTCACCGGTGTGCGGGTCCACCACGTGCCCCCGCCGCCCGGTCACCCCGGAGGTGCCCACCGCGCCGGCCGTCATCTCCAGCACCAGCGGCGCCCGGTGCCCGTCGGTCGGGTGGTGCACCGCGACCCGCCACGGGCCGCCGTGCGCCGCGTGGCCGCGGACGGTCAGGTCGGCGCCGGTGAGCACGGCGTAGTCGTGCACGCCCGCGGCGCGCAGCCGGGCCGCGGCCCGCTCCACCGCCCAGCCGCCGAGCAGGCCGCCCGGGTCGAAACCGCCGGGCACCGCCCAGGCGTCGAACCACCCGTCGGTCGCCGCGCGCATCGCGGCGCAGCCGTCCACCAGGTCCGCCAGCGGCGGGTACGACTCGGGGCCGATCTCGCCCCGGCGCAGCCTCGACACCAGGCTGTCCGGCTGGTTCGGCCCGTAGGTGAGGTCGATGGCGCGCAGTTCGGCGACCGCGTCCCGCAGCGCGTCCCCAATGCCCCGGCGGCCGAGCCACTCGGGCGCGTTGAGCAGCAGCGAGTATTCCGCGGTGGAGGTGCGGACGGTGTGCCGGACGCTGATCCGGTCGCCGGCGGCGCCGCCGGCCCGCTCCAGCCGGTGGCTGCGGGTGCCGAGCCGCAGGTCGGGGCGGCGGTGGCGGAAGGCGGACTGGTCGATCCACCGGGTGCGGGGCTGCTCGTCCGTCCAGCGGGCCTGCCGCTGTCCCTCGATCCGCATGACACTGCTCCCTCGCTGACCACGCCGCAGCGCCGCGGCGAAAGCGGTCACGGGCCCCCGTCGACCCGGTCGCCACCGACCCTAAGCAGTGGACATGACCGCACCATGAATGCCACCTGGGAGAGTCCTGTGCATCGGAGTTTCCCGAATGCTGGAAGACGCGTACCGGGAGCCGGGACGGCGACGTACGGTTGCCGGGAACGACGAGGTGAGGAGCGCCAGGTGGCACGCATCGCGGTGGTGGCCGGGGACGGCATCGGACCCGAGGTGGTCGCGCAGGCCCGCAAGGTCATCGACGCGGTGCTCCCCGGGGTCGAGGCCACCGGGTACGACCTCGGCGCGGCCCGCTACCACCGCACCGGCGAGGTGCTGCCCGACTCGGTCCTCGACGAGCTGGCCGGCCACGACGCCATCCTGCTCGGCGCGGTCGGCGACCCCACCGTGCCGCCGGGCGTGCTGGAGCGCGGCCTGCTGCTCAAGCTCCGCTTCGCCTTCGACCAGTACGTCAACCTCCGCCCCTCCCGGCTCTGGCCCGGTGTCGCCGGCCCGCTGGCCGCCGTCAAGCCCGGCGAGGTCGACCTCGTGGTGGTCCGCGAGGGCACCGAGGGCCTCTACGCGGGCGCCGGCGGCTCGCTGCACCGGGACACCCCGGCCGAAGTGGCCACCGAGGAGAGCCTGAACACCCGGCACGGCGTCGAGCGGGTGATCCGTGACGCGTTCGCCCGGGCCCGCCGCCGGGAGCGGCGAAAGGTCACCCTGGTGCACAAGACCAACGTGCTCACCCACGCCGGCTCGCTCTGGGCCCGCGCCTTCGCGGCCGTCGCCGCCGAGCACCCCGACGTGACCACCGAGTACCAGCACGTCGACGCCGCCGCGATGTTCCTGGTGACCAACCCGTCGCGGTACGACGTGGTGGTCACCGACAACCTCTTCGGCGACATCCTCACCGACATCGCCGCCGCGGTGACCGGCGGCATCGGGCTGGCGGCCAGCGGCTGCATCAACCCGGAGGGGCGCTACCCGTCGATGTTCGAGCCGGTGCACGGCTCCGCGCCGGACATCGCCGGCCGCGGCGTCGCCGATCCGGTCGCCGCGGTGCTCTCCGCCGCGCTGCTGCTCGACCAGCTCGGGCACGCCGACGCCGCCGCGCGGGTCACCGCCGCGGTCGCCACCGAGCTGGCCGGGCGTACGCCGGGCGCGCCGCTGCGCACCGAGGAGGTCGGCGACCGGCTCGCCGGGTACGCCGTAGCCTGACCGGGCCGTCACGTCGGCCCGGATCCGGGCCGCCAGACCCGTACCCGGGCCCGCTCTCGTTCCGGTCCCTGCCGGCGGCCCGTCCGGCGCGCTCCATGTGCCGGGGCGGAGCTATCCGCTGAACGACCGTTCGGGGTAAGTTTCTGGCACCAGTGACGTCGGCGTGCGATCCCGCATGCCGTGGACCCGCAGGGAGGTCAGCGCGATGAGCGGTGGTGACAAGCTCGATTTCGAGATCCGTCCGAATCCCGCGCCGGTATCCGCCGCCGACCGGGCCGCCCTGCTGGCGAACCCGGGCTTCGGCCGGGTGTTCACCGACCACATGGTGACCATCCGCTACGCCGAGGGCAAGGGCTGGTACGACGCCCGGGTGGAGGCGCGCGCGCCGATCCCGATGGACCCGGCCGCCGCGGTCCTGCACTACGCGCAGGAGATCTTCGAGGGGCTGAAGGCGTACCGGACCGGGGACGGGTCGGTGACCATGTTCCGACCGGAGGCCAACGCGGCCCGCTTCGTCGCCTCGGCGCACCGGCTGGCCATGCCGGAGCTGCCGGCGGAGACGTTCGTCGAGTCGCTGCGCCGGCTGGTCGAGATCGACCAGGACTGGATCCCGGAGCACGAGGACGCCAGCCTCTACCTGCGTCCGTTCATGTTCGCCAGCGAGGTCTTCCTCGGCGTCCGCCCGGCCAACGAATACCTCTACTGCGTGATCGCCTCGCCCGCCGGGGCGTACTTCGCCGGTGGGGTGAAGCCCGTGACGGTCTGGGTCTCGCCGGACTACACCCGGGCGGCGCCCGGCGGCACCGGCGCGGCCAAGTGCGGCGGCAACTACGCCGCCTCGCTGGCCGCCCAAGCCGAGGCCATCGAGGCCGGCTGCGACCAGGTGGTCTTCCTGGACGCGGTGGAGCGGCGCTTCGTCGACGAGCTGGGCGGCATGAACGTCTTCTTCGTCTACGACGACGACACCCTGGTCACCCCGCCGCTGACCGGCACCATCCTGCCGGGCATCACCCGTGACGCGATCCTCACCCTGGCCGCCGAGTCGGGGCACCGGGTCGAGGAGCGGCCGGTCAGCTTCGCCGACTGGCAGGCCGACGCGGCCAGCGGGCGGCTGCGCGAGGTGTTCGCCTGCGGCACCGCCGCCGTGATCACCCCGATCGGCGGGGTGCGCTTCCCCGACGGGGAGTTCCTCATCGGCGGCGGCGAGCCGGGCCGCTCCACCATGGCGCTGCGGCAGAAGCTGGTCGACATCCAGCGCGGCCGCGCCGAGGACCGGCACGGCTGGGTCTCCCGCGTCCTCTGACCGTCCACCCGCTCGTCCCGCACGGCCGGCCCCGTCTCCCGACGGCGCCAGCCGTGCGCGCTTTCCGCCGGGGTCAGTCGAGGAGGTGGGTGCGTAGGGCGGTGATCTGCTCGTCGGTCACGCCGGCGTGCCGGAGGTAGCCCTCGGCCGAGCCGTAGCCCTCGCGCAGCTCGCTGAGGAAGAGCATCATCGCCTCGGCGGGGGAGGCGAGGAACGGCGGCGGTGGCTCCTCGGCGTCCGGCACGGTGGCCCGGACCCAGGCGCTGAACCGCTCGGACGCGGCGGTGCTGAGCGCGTAGTCGGCGGCGACGTCCTCGTCGGGCACGCCGAGCACGGCCAGGGTGAGCCCGCAGACGATGCCGGTGCGGTCCTTGCCGGCGACGCAGTGCACCACCACGGGCGCGTTGGCGCTGTCGGCGATCAGGCCGACCGCCTCGGCCAGCCCGGCGGTGCCGGTGCGGGCCAGGTCGGCGTAGCGGTCGGCGAGGTAGCGGGCCAGGCTGGTGTCCGGGTCGTACATCTGCTCGGCCCAGTCCTGGTGCTCCGGATGGATGTGCCGGTAGGTGAGCCCGTCGTAGGCCGGCACCCGGCCGTCCCGCGCCACCTCGGTGGGGCGGCGCAGGTCGATGACGGTGCGGATGCCGAGCGCGGTGAACGCGGCCCGGTCGGTCTCGTCGATCCGGTGCAGGGAGTCGGAGCGGTAGAGCCGGCGGTGCCGGACGGTGCGCCCGTCGCGGTTGCGGTAGCCGCCGACGTCGCGGAAGTTGAACAACGCGGGGAAGGGGGTTTCCAGGGCGTCCACCCCTGACACGGTAACGGCCGGCGGGGCCACGATGTGCCCCGCCGGCCGTCGGTTGCAGGTGCCTCCGTTACCGGGCCGTGCCCGGCGGGATCGACGAGTAGGTGTCGTCGTAGTAACCGCCGAGCTTGTCCCGGTACGCCGGGTCCGTGTCGGTGGTCTCGTCGTACTCGGGCGCGGCCTTGATCTGGTCCTTGCTCCGGTCGACGTAGACCTTCCGCTCGTCGTGGTCGACGTGGTTGACGGTGCCGGCCGGCAGCATGACCTTCTTGCCGAAGATCCACGGCCCGGTGTCCACCACGAGGAAACTGCTGTTCACCTCGTGACTGGCCCGGTCCACCTTGCCGATACCGCCGTCAGTCGCCTCCACCTTGTAGCCGACCAGGTCCACACCGGTCACCCCGGCGTCGTCCCGGTAGCTCCACGGATCGAAACGCCCGGCGGGCGCGCCGCCCGCGAAGGCGCCCTGACCACCCTGGGTCAGCGGATCCGGCGTCCCGTGGGTCGTTCGAGGGTCGAGCCGCTCCATGGCGTCAACACTCCCTTTCTCGACTTTCTCGGGGGATTTGCCTGTCGGATACCTGCCTACCCGGTTGCGGAGATCGATACACCGACCGGCTCAGGCCAGGGCGGCCTCCGCGTCCAGGGCCACCGCCGCGGCGTGCACGACCGCCGCGATCCGCAGCCCCTCGTGCACCTGGTCGCGGCTGAACCCGGCGGCGCGCAGGGTCTTCTCGTGCGACTCCAGGCAGACGCCGCAGCCGGTGATCGCCGAGACGGCCAGGCACCAGAGCTCGAAGTCGACCTTCTCCACCCCGGGCCGGGCGATGATCTGCATCCGCAGCCGGGCCGGCAGCGAGGCGTACTGCTCGTCGCCGATCAGGTGCTTGGCCCGGTAGTAGACGTTGTTCATCGCCATGATGGTGGCCGCGCCCTTGGCCGCCTCGACCGCCTCGGGCGTGAGGTGACCGGCCGCCTCGGCGGCGATCTCCTTGAGCACCGTCGCGTTCCGGGCCGCCACCGCACAGGCCAGGGCTGTGCCCCAGGCCTGCTCCGGCTTCAGCGTCGAGGTGGCGATGGTGGAGCCGAGGTTGAGCTTGATGTCCCTGGCGTACCCGGGCAGGGCCGCCTTGACCGCGTCCAGACCCATGGTCAGGCCCCGGTGCCGGCGAGCAGCGCGTTGGCGTCCAGGGTGGCGCCGCCCTTGTTCCAGTTGCACGGGCAGAGCTCGTCAGTCTGCAGGGCGTCGAGCACCCGCAGCACCTCGGAGACGTTCCGGCCGACCGAGCCGGCGGTCACCATGGCGAACTGGATCTCGTTGTCCGGGTCGACGATGAAGGTGGCCCGCTGGGCCACGCCGTCCTCGCCGAGCACGCCGCAGTCGGCGGTCAGCTCGCGCTTGATGTCGCTGAGCATCGGGAAGGGCAGCTCGCGCAGGTCCGGGTGGTCCTTGCGCCAGGCGTAGTGGACGAACTCGTTGTCCACGGAGACGCCGAGCACCTGGGCGTCCCGGTCGGCGAACTCGCCGTTGAGCCGGCCGAACTCGGCGATCTCCGTCGGGCAGATGAAGGTGAAGTCCTTCGGCCAGAAGAAGACGACGCGCCACTTGCCCTCGTAGGTCTTGTGGTTGATCGTCTCGAACGCCTTGTCGGCGTCGAGCGAGACGCACGCGGTGAGTTCGTACTCGGGGAAGCGGTCACCGACAGTGAGCACGGGTCCTCCTTGACGGCGGCCTGGCAACGACGCCCGGCCGGTAACTTGATCTGTTCCAGATGCTGCCGCAGCGTCGTCTCGGCCCGGCGGCGGCCGGTCCGGTTGTTAAGTCGATCACGGAGCCGGAGGCCGTCGCCCTGGGTCACCATCCCGAGATGTGGATTGTTCCTCCCAAAACCGGGTTCGGGATGGCAGAGTACGGACCGTGACCAGCTCCGTCCTGATTATTGGCAGCTAGCGCGCCGGCCTTCCCCCTCGCCGAGCGCGCAGACCTCCCGCATCCGCGGGGGGTCTTTTTGTTGCTCCCCGCAGGTTCGAGAAGAGGACTCCCATGACCTTCCAGGTGTACGACACGACGCTGCGCGACGGCGCCCAGCGCGAGGGGCTCAGCTACTCGGTGGTCGACAAGCTGGCGGTGGCCGGCCTGCTCGACGACCTCGGGGTCGGCTTCATCGAGGGCGGCTGGCCGGGCGCGGTGCCGAAGGACACCGAGTTCTTCCGCCGGGCCCGCACCGAGCTGGAGCTGCGGCACGCGATCCTGGTCGCCTTCGGGGCCACCCGCAAGGCCGGCGTCGCCGTCGAGGACGACCCGCAGGTGCGCGGGCTGCTCGACGCCCGGACCCCGGCCGTGGCGCTGGTGGCCAAGGCGGACCTGCGGCACGTCGAGCGGGCGCTGCGCACCACCGCCGAGGAGAACCTGGCGATGATCCGGGACACGGTCGCCTACCTGGTGGCGCAGGGGCGGCGGGTCTTCGTCGACGGGGAGCACTTCTACGACGGCTACCGGCACGACCCGGCGTACACCGCCGCGGTGGCGGAGACCGCGCTCGCCGCCGGGGCCGAGCGGTTCGTCCTCTGCGACACCAACGGCGGGATGCTGCCCTCCCAGGTCACCGCCGCGATCACCGGCCTCACCGCGCGCACCGGGATCGCACCGGAGCGGCTCGGCATGCACGCCCAGAACGACACCGCCTGCGCGGTGGCCAACACGATCGCCGCGGTCGAGGCCGGCGTCCGCCACGTCCAGGGCACCGCCAACGGCTACGGCGAGCGCCCGGGCAACGCCGATCTCTTCGCGATCGTGGCCAACCTCCAGCTCAAGCTCGGCATGCCCGTCCTACCGGAGGGCTGCCTGGAACAGATGGTGCGGGTCTCGCACGCCATCGCCGAGATCGCCAACATCGCCCCCGACACCCACCAGGCCTACGTCGGGGCCGCGGCCTTCGCCCACAAGGCGGGGCTGCACGCGAGCGCGATCAAGGTGGACCCGTTGCTCTACAACCACGTGGATCCCTCGGTGGTGGGCAACGACATGCGGATCCTGGTGACCGAGATGGCCGGCCGGGCCAGCGTCGAGCTCAAGAGCCGCGAGCTGGGCCTGGACCTGGCCGGCCATCCGGAGACCCTGTCCCGGGTCACCAGCCGGGTCAAGGAACTGGAGGCCGGCGGCTGGTCGTTCGAGGCCGCCGACGCCTCCTTCGAACTGCTGGTCCGCTCCGAGCTGCCGGACGCCGCGCCGGCCCGGCCGTTCGCGCTGGAGTCCTACCGGGTGCTGGTCGAGCACCGCGAGGACGGCGCGGTGGTCTCCGAGGCCACCGTCAAGATCCGGGTACGCGGCGAGCGCGTCATCGCCACCGCCGAGGGGAACGGCCCGGTCAACGCCCTGGACGAGGCGCTGCGGGTGGGGCTCGCCCGGCACTACCCGGAGCTGCGCGAGTTCGAGCTGGCCGACTACAAGGTCCGCATCCTGGAGGGCAGCCACGGCACCGGCGCGGTGACCCGGGTGCTGGTGGAGACCGCCGGGGCCGGCCGCGACTGGACCACGGTCGGCGTGCACCCCAACGTGGTCGAGGCGAGCTGGCACGCCCTGGTCGACGCTCTCACCTACGGCCTGGACCGGGCCCGGGTCTGAGGCCGGCTCACGCGGCGGGCAGCCGCAGCTCGGCCAGCACGGCGCGGTGGTCGCTGCCCGGCACGCCGTACACGCTGACCGCGCGGACCGCGATGCGCCGGTCGACCAGCACGTGGTCGATGGTGACCGGCGGGATCGGGTCGCCGTCGTAGGGGCCCCAGGTGCCGGGAAGCCCCGCGCCGGCCGCGTCGGCGGCGTCGACGTAGCCGGTGTCGATCAGGTCGCGCAGCGGCGCGTGGTCGAGGGTGGCGTTGAAGTCGCCGGCCAGGACGCTCAAACCGCCGCGCGGGGTGGCCGGCGGTTGCGCCCGCAGGTCGGTCCACCAGTCCGGCACGACCTCGACGGCGTACGGGGCGGCCGGGTGCGCCGACTCCACCCGCAGCGGTGGCGCGCCCGGCACGGCCACCGTGCCGTACGCCTGGGTGAAGAAGAAGCCCTGGTTGCGCCGGTAGCCGGTCCCGCCGAGCGGGTGGCGCGCGTACAGCCCGGAGCCGGTGGTGCCGACCTCGGGGTTCAGCGCCCGGTAGGGCAGCAGGGTGGCCAGCCCGAGCCGGTCCAGCTCGGCGGCGATCTGCGGGGTGAACTCCTGCACGGTCAGCACGTCGACCCGGTGCGCCCGGACCAGCTCAACCAGCCGTGCCGGGTCGGCGCCGCCCTTGAGCAGGTTGGCGGTGAGCAGCCGGAGCACGGGCCCGTCCACCGCGGGTCGGTCGCCCGGGACGGCGCGCGGCGCCACCGCGCCGAGCAGCGCCAGCGCGGCGAGGGCCGCGACCACGGCAGGCGCGCGGCGGCGCAGGGCGAGCGTCAGCGCCACCGCGGCCGGCGCGGCGGCGGCGACGTACGGCGTGAAGGCGACCGCCTGCACCAGCGGTCCCCGTTCCAGCCCGCCGAGCCGGAGCACCGCCCAGGCGGCCACCGGCGCGACCGCCACCCAGCAGGCGATCGTGGCGGCCCGGCCGGCCCGGGTGCCGGCCCGCACCGGCCCACTCGTCGTGATCACGGCCGACACGCTACCTGCCGACCGGGCGGGGCGGTGCCCCACGACATCATTTCGTGAGTGGCCGCACCCTCACTTCTCACAATTATTGGAAGCATTTTTCGAATGCTGTCCGGGAAATGTGAGCTATTGACCGGCCCCATTTTTCGATGCTAGGTTTCCATCTGGTCGAGACGTCGCGACTCTCCGTAGTAAGCCCAGCTCAGAGCCAGGTGCAGCTCGACATTTAGGTGCGCTGACAGTGGGCCCCCCGATGGTCCGCAATTGTCTTGCGTCTGGCTCCCGTGCCGTATCCATCCGTCCCGCACCGCACGCGGGCCGGCCGTATCACCACGGTCACAAAAGGGAGATCTGTCATGGCCACATTCTTCAAGCGCAAGGCGACGGTGGTGGCACTCGCCGCGCTGTCCCTCACCCTGGCCGGCGGGGGCATCGCGGCCGCCGCCCACCCGGCGGCGAAGGCCCCGGCCGAGGTCGGGCAGGCCGGTGCCCGGCAGCCCGGCCACCAGCCGCCGGTGACCGCCGCCGAGACCCGGGCGGCGAAGTCGGCGCTGAAGGCCACCCTCGCCGCACCGGCACCAGGGCTGGTCGCCTGGGCGGTCATCAGCGCCAACGGGACCCTGCTCCAGCACTCCCCGAACGTCGTGAGCGCCAAGCGGTTCTCTCCCTCGGTGCAGGGTCAGTACGCCGGCCAGTACCAGGTCACGCTCGACTACGCCGTCAACCACAAGGGCCTGCAGGCCACGATCGGCACCAACGACGCGGCGAACGTCCCGCCCGCGGGCGAGGTCTCGGTGGCGCCCCGCTACCTGATCCCGAACGCGGTCTTCGTCCAGACCCGCAACTCCACCGGCGGGTACGCGGACCGGCCGTTCCACCTGCTCATCGCCAACTGACCCCCCGCCGCGCGGCAGCCGGTTCCCGCCCCGAGCGGGGGTCGGCTGCCGCCGTCTGATCCGGTCTGCCCCATCCCGCACCGGCTCGCACCGTTGCGGACCGCCCGGGGGAGTCGTCCCGGTCCGGGGGTGGAAGGGCTGCTCAGGGGCCGATAATCCGACGTTTGTCCGTACGCCGGCCCGGGAAGCAAGCACCGTGACGGACATCTCGGACACCCTGGCCAGCGTGCCCAGCCCGGTCGATGCCGACGCGAGCGGCGTCGAGCTGGAACAGACCCTCTTCGAGGTCAAACGCGTGATCGTGGGGCAGGATCGCCTCGTCGATCGCCTGCTCACCGCGCTCATCGCCGACGGCCACTGCCTGCTGGAGGGCGTGCCGGGGGTGGCCAAGACCCTCGCGGCGCAGACCCTCGCCACCGTGGTCGGCGGCAGCTTCTCCCGGATCCAGTTCACCCCCGACCTGGTCCCCTCGGACATCGTCGGCACCCGCATCTACCGGGCCTCCACGGAGGCGTTCGACGTGGAGCTGGGCCCGATCATGGCGAACCTGGTGCTCGCCGACGAGATCAACCGGGCTCCGGCCAAGGTGCAGTCGGCGCTGCTCGAGGCGATGGCCGAGCGGCAGGTCTCCATCGGCGGCCGGAGCTGGCCGGTCCCCGACCCGTTCCTGGTGCTGGCCACGCAGAACCCGATCGAGTCGGAGGGGGTCTACCAGCTCCCCGAGGCGCAGCGCGACCGCTTCCTGATGAAGGTCGTCGTCGACTACCCGAGCGACGCCGACGAGCTGGCCATCCTCTACCGGATGAGCACCGATCGGCCCACCGCCCGCCCGGTGCTCGACCCGGCCCGGTTGCGCGAGCTCCAGCGCCGGGCCAGCGCGGTCTTCGTGCACCACGCGCTCGCCGAGTACGTGGTCCGGCTCATCCTCGCCACCCGGGACCCGGGGCGGTTCGGGCTGCCGGAGATCGCGCCGATGCTGGCGTACGGGGCCAGTCCCCGGGCCACCCTCGGCCTGGTGAGGGCGGCCCGGGCGCAGGCGATGATCCACGGCCGGGACTACGTGCTCCCGGAGGACGTCCGGGACCTGGCGGTGGACGTGCTGGCCCACCGGCTGGTGCTCTCCTTCGACGCGGTGGCCGACGGGGTCTCCGCCGAGACGCTGGTCCGCCGGCTCGTCGAGGCGGTGCCGCCACCCCGGGTGGTCACCGGGCACCCGGAGGCGGCGCCCGACCTGGCGGCGGCATGAGGCGCCGGGACGCACCCACCGTGCCCGAGCCCGGACTGGCCGACCTCGCCCCCGACCAGCGGCTGCGCCGGCTGGAACTGACCGTCACCCGGCGGCTCAACGGGCTGCTGAACGGCCAGTACCGCGGCCTGCTGCCCGGCCCCGGCAGCGAGGCGGCCGGCAGCCGGGAGTACCGCCCCGGCGAGGACGAGGTACGCCGGATGGACTGGGCGGTGACCGCCCGGACCGCCGTCCCGCACGTCCGCGAGGTCGACGCGGACCGGGAGCTGACCACCTGGCTGCTGGTCGACGCCAGCCCCAGCATGGAGTACGGCACGGCCACCCTGGACAAACGGGAGCTGGCGGTGGCCGCGGTGGCGGCGGTCGGCTTCCTCACCGCCGGCGTCGGCAACCGCCTCGGCGGCCAGGTGCTCGCCCCGGACGGGGTGCGCCGGTTCCCGGCCCGGGGCGGGCGTACCCACCTGCTCGGGCTGCTCCGCGCCCTGCTGGGCGCGCCGCGCACCGACGGATACCGGGAGACGCCGACCCTGGCCGACGGGCTGGACGGGCTCCAGCGGATGGCCACCCGGCGCGGGCTGGTGGTGGTCGTCTCCGACTACCTGGACGGGCTGCCCGACGACCCGGACGGTGCCCCGGCCTGGGAGGCGGTGCTGCGCCGGCTCGCCGTCCGGCACCAGGTGCTGGCCGTCGAGGTGACCGACCCGCGTGAGCTGGAGCTGCCCGACGTCGGGCTGGTCACCCTGGTCGACCCGGAGACCGGCCGGCACCGCGAGGTGTGGACCGGTGACCCGGCGCTGCGCGAGAGGTACGCGCAGGCCGCCGCCGCCCAGCGCGACCAGGTCCGGCACGCGCTGCGCCGGTCCGGGGCGACCCACCTGGCGCTGCGCACCGACCGGGACTGGAGCGCCGACATCGTCCGGCACGTGCACGCCCAGCGCCGGCTGGCCGCCGCGCCGGCGGCGGCCCGGGGAGGTGTGGCGTGACCTGGCAGTCGCCCGCCCGCCTCTGGCTTTTGCTCGGCGTCGTCGCGCTGGTCGTCGGCTATCTGGTGATCCAGCGCCGGCAGAGCCGGTACGCGGTCCGCTTCACCAACCTGCGGCTGCTGGACCGGGTCGCCCCGCAGCGGCCGGCCTGGCGCCGGCACGTCCCGGCGGGACTCTTCCTCGCCATGCTCGCGCTGCTGGTGGTGGGCTTCGCCCGGCCCAGCGCCGAGGTGCGGGTGCCCCGGGAACGGGCCACCGTGATGGTGGCCGTGGACGTCTCCACCTCGATGCTGGCCGGCGACGTCGACCCGGACCGGCTGACCGCCGCCAAGGAGGCTGCCCGCCGGTTCGTCGACGGGCTGCCAGACGAGTTCAACGTGGGGCTCGTCGCGTTCGCCGGCAGCGCGGCGGTGCTGGTGCCGCCGAGCACCGACCGGGACGCCCTGGACGAGGGGGTCGAGCGGCTCGCCGAGGGGATAACCGGGGTGCAGGGCACCGCCATCGGGGAGGCGATCAGCACCTCGCTGGGCGCGGTGAAGAGCCTGGACGCCAAGGCCGCCAAGGACCCGCCGCCGGCGCGGATCATCATCCTCTCCGACGGCGCGAACACCTCCGGCATGGACCCGATGGAGGCGGCCGCCCAGGCGGTGGCGGCCAAGGTGCCGGTGCACACCATCTCGTTCGGCACGCCGTCCGGCTCGGTGGACCGGGGTGGACTGGCGATCCAGGTGCCGGTCGACGGGCAGACCCTCAAGGCGGTCGCCGACGAGACCGGCGGCGGCTTCCACGAGGCGTCCACCAGCGAAGAGCTGCGGGCCGTCTACGAGGACATCGGCACCTCGGTGGGCTACCGCAAGGAACGGCAGGACATCTCGGCCCGCTTCATCGGCCTCGGGCTGGTGTTCGCCATGGGGGCCGCCGCCGGATCGCTGCGGTGGTTCTCCCGACTGCCCTGACCCGCATTGACGACCGGACGACGCACGACACGTGAGGAGCCCAGGTATGGCAGTGCAGACCGGACTCGGCGAGCCACGCGGCCCGTGGTTCGTCTCGCCGGAGCTGGACCCGGACGGACGCGGGCGCTGGGACGGGCCCGGGTCCGAGCGGGACGCGGGGCGGCGGGGCTGGCGCGGCCGGCTGTTGAGCGCGGCGGCGGTGGTGGCCCTCTCCACCCTCTCCGGGGCGGCGGCCGGCACCTGGGCGGCCGACCGGGACGCGCCCGGACCGGCGGCGGCCTCCGCCGCGCCGGTGCCGGCCGAGCTGGTCACCGCGGCCGAGAAGACCGTCCCCGGGGTGGTCTCGGTGATGGTCGGCGGGACGTCCGGCGCGTCGGCCAGCGGCTCCGGCTTCGCCATCGACAACGAGCAGCACATCGTGACCAACGACCACATCCTGGCCCGGGGCGGCTCCGGGCCGGTGACGGTGGAGACCTCCGACGGGCGCCGGTTCACCGCCGAGGTGGTGGGGCGGGAGCCGGGCAGCGACCTGGCGGTGCTGAAAATCCCGGCGTCGGCCCGGCTGTCGGCGCTGCCGCTGGCCAAGCCGAACTCCACCCGGGTGGGGGAGCCGGTGCTCGCGGTCGGTTCCCCGCTCGGCCTGGCCGGCACCGTCACCGCCGGTATCGTCAGCGCGCTCAACCGGCAGGTACGCATCGGCAGCGGCCGGCACAGCGCGGTGCAGACCGACGCCTCCATCAACCCGGGCAACTCGGGTGGGCCGCTGGTCAACGCGCGGGGCGAGGTGGTCGGGGTGAACACCGCCATCGCCACCATCGACGGCAACGGCTCGATCGGCATCGGGTTCGCCATCCCGATCGACCAGGTCCAGCAGACCGCCAACACCATCATCGGCCGGGGCGGCTGACCGCGCGGCGGCCCTGGCCTGCGGGGGCGCCGAACCCGCGGGCCGGGAGGGGAACTGTCGGATATCCGGCCTGGGACCATCGGGCCATGGAAATATTACGCTGAGTATGGATACTGGCGTGGGTGGAGCAAGCTGTCATCGCGGCCCTCCTCCTGGTGGGCCTGGTCATCGGCGCCGGTGTCGGCGCGTCGTACGCCCGCGCGCAGCGGGGTTGGAAGGACTACCGGACCATCCGGACCAGCGTGCCGGGTGCCCGGCGCACCGCCTGGATGGCGATCCGCGCGGTGGTCACCAAGATCGGTGTGATCGCGCTGCTGCTCGTCGGGGCGGCGGCGTACGCGGCGGCCGGGTCGGACCACGAACGGGCGGGCCCCGAGCCCACCCCGACCCCGACCGTGACCGCCACCCCGAGTCACCGCCCCGGGCGCTAGCCTCGGGGCGTGGACGACGGACTGCGGGTGACCGACCGGCTCGTGCTTCCCGATGCCGAGCTGCGGGAACGCTTCTCCCGCTCGTCCGGCCCGGGCGGCCAGGGGGTCAACACCACCGACTCGCGGGTGGAGCTGAGCTTCGACCTGGCCGGGTCCCCGAGCGTGCCCGAGCCGCTGCGCGCCCGCGCCCTCGACCGGCTCGCCGGCCGGCTGGTCGACGGGGTGCTGACCGTGGCGGCCAGTGAGCACCGGGCGCAGCTGGCCAACCGGGAGGCGGCCCGCGAGCGGATGGCCGCCCTGCTGCGCGAGGCGGTCGCGCCGCCGCCGAAGCCGCGCCGCCCCACCCGCCCGTCCCGGGCCGCCAAGGAGCGCCGGCTGGCCGAGAAGAAGCGGCAGTCCCAGCGCAAGCGCGACCGCCGGGTGGACGGCGACTGACCGCCCCGCGGGTCAGCGTGACGGCACCGGCCGGGCGGCGGCCCGTTCGTGGCCGCGGAGCACCTCGAACGCGGTGAACGCCAGGCAGACCGCGACCAACAGGGCCAGCGCGAGCAACGCGGACAGGCCGGTCGTCAGCGGCAGCAGCGCCGCCACGACCAGGGCCTGCGCCAGCCGGGCCGGTCGCCGGTGCCCGGTCGTCCGCCACCGGAACGCCTGCACGCCGAGCAGGTAGAGCAGCACCCCGCCGAAGAGCGCGGCGTGCGCCAGCGGATACGGCGGCGGTCCCAACTCGAAGAAGCCCCGGCTGCCCAGCACCGACATGGTCTTGCGCAGGCCGAGCGAGACCAGCACGATCCCGGCCACCATCGGAAAATGCAGCCAGGTGTACGCGTCGCGCGCCAGCCGGGTCCGAGTGCGCAGGTCCGCGGCGGCCAGCACGCGTTCCCCCTCGGCGCTGTCCCAGCCGAAGTAGGCCCACCACAGGGCGGCCAGCAGGGCGGTGCCGAGGAAGACCGCGACCACGATCCGGGCCGAGATCGGCGTGTACGTCACGGCGCTGCCCATCGAGATCACCGCCTCGCCCAGCCCGATGATGATGATGAGGCTGTACCGGTCGGCCCAGTGCTCCGCCGAGCGCACAGTGAGGTGGCGCAGGCCCAGCCGGGCGTTCCCGAGCACGTCGATCGCGATGGCGAGCAGCCACAGCGCGACCCGGGGCGGGGAGAACTGGCGGACGTCGCCGACCGGCAGCGGCAGCAGCGCGGCGACCAGCATCAGGCCGAGCGCGACCAGGGTCGGCGCGGCGGCCCGCAGCGGCGGCGTCCGCCAGGTCGGGTCCTGCCACGCCACCAGCCCGAACGAGGCCAGGTGCAGCAGCCGGATGGCCGCGTAGCAGGCGACGAAGACCAGCGGTCCGGACAGGCCGCCGCGGGAGTCGTCGATCGCCTGCGGGCTGGCCAGCGTGATCATCGCAGTGAGCGCCACCACCAGCACCATCACCAGGCGGACCACCGGTCGCTCCGAGCGCACCTCGGCCGCCAGCCAGGTGTACGCGCCCCAGGCCTGCCAGAGCACGGTGAGCACCAGCAGCCCGCGCGCCAGGCCGGACCACGTCGGGTCGTCGGCCATCAGCGCGGCCACCTGGAGGAACGCGTAGACGAACACCAGGTCGAAGAAGAGCTCCTTCGGGGTGACCCCGGCGTGTTCCTGGGCCGGGCCGATCTGCGCGTGCAGCCGGCGGTGCCGGCGCCGGAACACGGTCACGTCGGCGAGCGCGGTGGCGCCCACCGCCGCGGCCAGCAGAGCCAGTTGGGCCAGCACGGACAGGTGCGGCGCGATCGGCGCCAGCGCGAGCACCAGCACGATGCCGAGCACCGGGGACCGGCCCAGGATGCGCAGCGTCCGCACCTCGAACAGCACCAGCCCCAGCAGGTAGAGCACCACCCCGCCGTAGAGCGCCAGCAGCCCGAGCAGCGGGGTCGCCTTGTCGCTGTGCACCTGCAGGTCTCCGAGCGCCTTCTTCAGGCCGAGCGCCGTCAGGATCAGCCCGGTCATCATCGGCAGGTGCAGGAAGCTGTACGCGTCCCGGCCGAGCAGCCCGCGCCGTGGGCCGGCGGCCCGCTCCAGCGCCTGCTCGGCCGCGAACCGGGCCACGTCGAAGTACGTCCACCACAGCGCGCCGGCCAGGGCCACCCCGAGCAGCGCTCCGAGCAGCACCTCCGGCGTCAGCGGCTGGGTCGCCGCCACGCCCTGGCTCAGCCCCACCGAGATGATCGTCTCGCCGAACCCGATCAGGATGATCAGGCCGTGCCGTTCCGCCCAGTACCGGATCGAGCCGATCCGCCACCGGTCCCCGCCGATCAGCAGCGCGCCGCCGTACTCGGCCACGATCGCGCTGCCCACCAGCGCGAAACGCGCCCACTCCCGGGTCGCGCCGTCCGGCACGTACGCCGGGGTCAGCGCGGCGGCGAGCAGGAGCAGCGCGCCGGCCAGCGCCGGCGGCCAGGTCCGCAGTGCCAGCCGGCGGAGTCCCGGCTGCCCGGCGGTGGCCAGCGCGGCGACGGTCAGCGCGATGCCGCGCACGACCAGGTAGCCGAGGGCGAAGACCATCGGCCCGGAGAGCCCGCCGGGCCGGTCGACGAACGCCTCCCGCACCGTCAGCCCCATCACGAACAACGTGGCGCTGAGCCCGAACATCACCACCGGCATGACCCCGCGGTCGAGCCGGACGGTGCTGCCCAGCCAGGCGAACGGCGCCCAGCACCACCAGAGCAGCACGAGCAGCAGCAGGCCGCGCGGCAGCCCGGCCGCGTTGAGCTGCTCGGCGGTCACCCCGGTGACGTTGAGGAACGCGAAGACGAAGATCAGGTCGAGGAAGAGCTCCAGCCGGCTGACGCCGCCCGCGTCGCCGGCCAGCTGGATCCGACCGACGCCGCCCACCACCTCACTGTGCCAACCGGGCGGGGCGCCGGCCGGGGATCTGCCCCAACCACCCTCGATCGGCCCGGGTGCGCCGGAAAACGGTTTGAGCGCCCTCGCGCCGTCGCCGAGAATGCGCCGCGTGCCGAGCGACTTCTCCGTCAAGCCCACCCTCACCGGCGAGCTGGTCCTGCTGCGTCCGTTCGTCGACGACGACCTCGCGGCCTTCGAGGCGATCCTGGCCGACCCGGAGGTGGCCCGGCTCACCGGCAGCCCGCCCGGGGAGGCGCTCGAACCGGCCCGGCTGCGGGCCTGGTACGGCACCCGCAACAGCCAGCCCGACCGGCTCGACCTGGCCGTGGTGGACCGGGCGACCGGGGCCTGCGTCGGCGAGGTCGTCCTGAACGAGTGGGACCGGCACAACGACAGCTGCAACTTCCGCACCCTGATCGGCCCCGCCGGGCGGGACCGGGGGCTCGGGACCGAGGCGGTCCGGCTCGTCGTCGGGTACGGCTTCGAGCAACTCGGCCTGCACCGGATCGGGCTGGAGGTGTTCGCCTTCAACCCGCGCGCCCGCCGGGCCTACGAGAAGGTCGGTTTCGTGGCCGAGGGCACGCTGCGGCAGGTGCTCCGCGACGGCGACGGCTGGGTGGACGCCACCGTGATGTCGATCCTGGCCCCGGAGTGGGCCGCGCACCGGGGCCACCCGGCCGGCTGAGTCCGCCGCGCGGGACCCGTCGGGGTGCCGCCGCCGGCGCCGGTCAGCCCGGCCGGTCCGCCACGTCGAGGGCGGCCAGCAGCCGGGACCGCAGCCCGGCGGCCCGCTCGGCGAAGCCCCGCTGGGCGGCGGCGTACTCGGCCCGGCCCTCCGGGGTCTCCACCCGCACCGGCGGGTACCCGAGGTCGGCCAGGTCGTACGGGCTGGCCCGCATGTCCAGCGTGCGGATCTCCCGGGCCAGCGCGAAGCCGTCCGCCACCAGCTCCGACGGCACCAGCGGGGAGAGCTTGTACGCCCACTTGTAGAGATCCATGTTGGCGTGCAGGCAGCCCGGCTGCTCCAGCGCGTGCTGGCTCTCCCGGGTCGGGCTGAGCACGTTGAGCGGCCGGGCGGGCGCGGTGAAGAACCGGAACGCGTCGAAGTGGCTGCACCGCACGCCGCGCTCCTCCACCACCGCGGCGGTGGCCGCCGGGCTGAGCCGCAGCGGCCAGGCGTTGTGCCGCACCTCGTCCTGGGTCTGCCGGTAGACCATCGCCCACTCGTGCATGCCGAAGCAGCCGAAGTGGGCCGGGCGGCCGGCGGTCGCCGCGAGCAGCGTACGGATCCAGGAGATCGACTCGGCGCGGCGTGCGCGTACGCCGTGGGTGTCGAGGGTGACCCCGGCGGTGGTGGCGCGGTAGTCCCGGCCGAACTCGGCCGGGACCGCGTCGCGCAGCACCACCCCGGCCCCCGGGTGCCAGCGGCGCAGCTGGGCCGGACGGTGCGAGTAGTAGGTGAAGAGGAAGTCCTCGACCGGGTGCTTCACCCCGGAGCGGCGGCGGGCCAGGTGCGGCGCCAGCCACGCGTCCACCCGCTCCTCGTGGGCGCGACGCCGGTCCTGCCAGTCGGCCGCGGCGAGCGCGGTGGCGGGGGCGAGGGCGGCGGTCACGGACCCCAGGGTACGACCGCCGCCCGGCCCCCGGTCACCGCACGTCCACCCGCACCCCGGCGGAGAAGACCCCGCTACGCAGCTCCAACTGCTTCGGCGGATCGTCGCCGTGCACGGTGAACACCAGCGGCAGCAGCACCCGCGAGCCCGCGGCGACCGGCTGGGCGAAGACGTCCCGGCCGAGGTTGGCCACCCGGGTGGCATTCTCGTCGGTGGCCACCCAGTTGCCCCCGGGCAGGTACGCCCGCTGCAACTGCCCGTGCCAGGTCTGCTCGCCGGACGTGAGGTTGCGCACCCCGACCGTGGCCAGGCACTGCCGGCCGCCCGCCGAGGCCGCGGGCAGTGTCCCCGCGCCGCAGGACAGCCGGTAGACGGTGAACTCGAACGCGGTCTCGCGCAGCGGTACGCCGAGCGCGCCGGTGACGCTGTTGCCCATCCAGGCGCCGCTGGTCGGCTGCTTGGTGGTGTCCATGGCGGCGACCCGTTGGGTGGCCGTCCACGCCGCCGCGCCGACCACACCGGCCAGCACCGCGGCCGCGACCCCCATCACCGCCCAGATCGGCGGCCGGCGGCGTCGTCCGCCCGGGGCGGGCATGGCCGGGCGAGGGTAGAGCGTGCCCCGGTCCGCCCGGCCGCCCACCGCGCCGGCCACCGGCGGGACGCCGGCGGCGAGCCGGGTCAGGCCGGACGGGGTGCCGGTGGTTGGCGCGGCGCCGGTGGCCGCCCGCGCCGGGCCGGGCCGCCGGCGCCGCCACGCCCACCACAGCACGCCGCCGGTGACGACCAGGAGCGCGGCCAGCGCGGCCAGCAGCACCGGCGGGCGGCGCCAGGCCGGAGCCGCCGCAACCTTCGCCACCGGGACCGTGGGCCCCGTCCAGGTCGCCGTGGCGCAGTCGTACGGGCGGGTGCCGTCGGTGCCGTACGCGCAGGTGGGCGCGGTGATCGACCGGTTCGTGGTCGCCCCGCTGAGCGCGGTGTTCAGCGTCGTGGTGCTCCGCGCCGGCAGCCGCAGCCGCCAGGTCACCTCGTTGGCGCCGGCCGACCCGATCGGCCGGGTGGCCCGCCCGCCGCCGGTCACCACGGTCGCCCGGGACCCGGCCGGCAACTCCTGCCGGACGGTGGTCTCGACCGGCGTGGGGCCGGCGTTGCGGACCTGGATCCGGTATCCCGGTGCCGGGGTGCCCGCCGCGGCCACCGCCACGGTGACCGGTGGCGTGGTCAGCTGGATCGGCGCCGGTCTGGTGGTCGGCACCGCCGGCGGCGCCGCCGGCATCCCGGTCGGGATCGGGGTGGCCCGGGCCGCCGCGGCCGGCGGAGCCGGCTGCGGGGTCGCGGCCGCCGCCCGGGGCGCCGCCGCGGGCAGCGCCGGCACGGCGGCGATGATGCCGAGGCAGTTCACGAGCACTGCCAGGGTCCTGTGGTGTCGTCTCGATGCAGGCATACGAACGAACCTCCGGCCCCGAAGCTATGGGCCCGGGCCCGCCGGGCGGGTACGAAGTCCGCAATCCCGCCCCCGCCGGCGCGGGCCGGCGTACGCTGGCGCGCCGCCCGCCGGGGTCCGTGGCCGCGTCCGGCGTGGCGCGGCCGTTCGTCGGGGATAGATTGGCCGGGTGCGTATCGCTCGTTTCGCTCATGCCAAGGGAATGTCGTTCGGGGTCGTCGAGGGCGAGTCGGAGGCCGGGCCGCAGGGCCTGACCATCGCCGAGATCGAGGGCCACCCGTTCGGGCAGATCCAGTTCTCCGGCGCCCGCTGGGCGCTCTCCGACGTCCGGCTGCTCTCGCCGATCCTGCCGAGCAAGGTGGTCTGCGTCGGCCGCAACTACGCCGAACACGCCGCCGAGCACGGCAGCGAGGTGCCCAAGGAGCCGCTGCTCTTCCTCAAGCCGTCCACCTCGGTGATCGGTCCCCGGGACGCCATCCGGCTGCCCATCTTCTCCAAGCAGGTCGAACACGAGGCGGAACTGGCCGTGGTGATCGGCGCGCCGGGCGCCCGCCGGGCCGACCGGGCCGCCGCCGAGCGGGCCATCTTCGGCTACACCTGCGCCAACGACGTCACCGCGCGCGACCTCCAGCGCTCCGACGGGCAGTGGACCCGGGCCAAGGGCTTCGACTCGTTCTGCCCCATCGGGCCGTGGATCACCACCGGGCTGGACGTCACCGACCTCGAGGTCCGCTGTGAGGTGGGCCGCAACCCGGAGGAGATGGAGGTACGCCAGCTCGGCCGGACCAAGGACATGGTCTTCGACGTGCCGGCCCTGGTGTCCTACATCTCCCACGTCATGACGTTGCTCCCCGGTGACGTGGTCCTGACCGGCACGCCGGCCGGGGTTAGTCCCCTCACCGACGGGGATACGGTCACCGTGCGGATCGAGGGGATCGGCGAGCTCACCAATCCGGTGGTGCCGGTCGCCTGATGCGTCCGACGCCTCGTTTCCGCAGTTCAGGGGCGGTTCGGGGGGTTGGATTTGGCCTGCTGGCACCGGGAGGGTAAAGTTCGTTCCTGGCGCCGCAAGGGGCCAATGGGGTATGGGGTAATTGGCAGCCCGACTGATTCTGGTTCAGTTAGTCTAGGTTCGAGTCCTGGTACCCCAGCGCAACCGCGGATTCGCGAGAATCCCGGACGCTGGATTCTGGCGGAGTTCCGCTCCGCCCCTCGCGAGAGGGGCGGCAGATGATCTCTGGTAGAGTGCAGCTTCCCGCCCCTGAGGGCGCGGAAGCATGAAGTTCTGGCCCCGTCGTCTAGCGGCCCAGGACGCCGCCCTCTCAAGGCGGTAGCGCCGGTTCGAATCCGGTCGGGGCTACAACGCAGCCAGCCCGTCCCACCTCGTGGGGCGGGCTGTTTCGTGTTCTGCCCTGTCCCGTTGTGCCACCCCCTCGGTGAAGACGGGACGTGGTGCCGCTAGACTACTGCCGCACCGCTCGTCAGGGCGGTGAAGCAGGAAAAGTGCCTGGCCCCGTCGTCTAGCGGCCCAGGACGCCGCCCTCTCAAGGCGGTAGCGCCGGTTCGAATCCGGTCGGGGCTACCACACCGAACGGCCCGTCTCGCTCCCGCGAGCCGGGCCGTTCGCCATTCCCGACCTCCGGTCCGCGCGCCCGCCCCGCGTCTCCGTCGCCCACCCGGGCGACCTTCCGGCCCGCCGCCCCACGACCCTTGGCCGCGCCTCCGTCCAGCGCTGTCACGTCGTTGGGCGGGCGAGGCTTCGCGGTCGGTGGAACGCCATGTAGGTCACCGGCGCCGTTTGACCTTCGTGGCGTTCCACTCACGTGCGCCGTGCCTGGACCCCGACGGCCGCCGGCCGGGCATAGGCGACGGGAGGGGTTAGAGGCCGGAGAGGCGTTGGCCGGCGCGGACGACGGCCATGGCGTGGCGTTCGCCGGGGCGGCGGCCCAGGCGCTCGATCGGGCCGGAGATGCTGATGGCGGCGATGACCCGGCCGGTGCGGTCGCGGATCGGGGCCGAGACGCTCGCCACACCCGCCTCCCGCTCGGCGACGCTCTGCG
Source organism: Micromonospora sp. NPDC023966 (assembly GCF_040639095.1). Taxonomy (NCBI): domain Bacteria; kingdom Bacillati; phylum Actinomycetota; class Actinomycetes; order Micromonosporales; family Micromonosporaceae; genus Micromonospora; species Micromonospora sp. NPDC023966. The sequence goes on from NZ_JBEZZJ010000010.1 coordinate 34,062, forward strand.
CCCAGCCGCGGCGGCGTACCTCGGCGAGGGTGCGGCCGGTGAACTTCGACCGGGGCAGCAGCGGCATGACCGCCTCGGGCGGCTCCCAGGCGAGCAGGATCTGCGCCGCCGAGCCGGCCGTCATGGGCAGCACCGAGCCGACCGGCACGGTGTCCCGCAGGCCACTGGCCCGCTCGGCCGCGGCCACGCAGATCCGCTCGTCGGCGCGGCGCAGGTAGAGCTGGGCGCTCTCCCCGGTGGCGTCGCGCAGCGCGGCGAGCAGCGGCTCGGCCGCGGTCAGCAGCACGTCCGGTGCGGCGTTGGCCAGCTCGCCGAGCCGGGGGCCCGGGCGCCAGCGGCCCTGGGTGTCCCGGACCAGCATCCGGTGGATCTCCAGCGCCTGTGCCAGCCGGTGCGCGGTGGCCCGGGGCAGCTTGGTGCGTTCAACGAGTTCGGCCAGGCTGGCGCCGTCGACACAGGCGGCCAGGATGACCACCGCCTTGTCGAGAACGCCGACACCGCTCATACTGTGTCCCACAAGCCGAAATTTACCTCCCAGAATTTAGGATGTCCAGATGGTGGGAGTCACTCAACCGAGGACCCTGGCCGAGAAGGTCTGGGACGCGCACGTCGTCCGCTCCGCCACCGGCGAGCCGGACCTGCTCTTCATCGACCTGCACCTGCTCCACGAGGTCACCAGCCCGCAGGCGTTCGACGGGCTGCGCCTGGCCGGCCGCCGGGTCCGCCGCACGGACCTGACGATCGCGACCGAGGACCACAACACCCCGACCGGTTACGACGACCCGGCCTTCCGTTCCCGGCGCGGCGACCTGCTCACGATCGCGGACCCCACCTCCCGCACCCAGATCGAGACGCTGCGCCGCAACTGCGCCGAGTTCGGCGTACGGCTGCACCCGCTGGGCGACGAGAACCAGGGCATCGTGCACGTCATCGGCCCGCAGCTCGGCCTCACCCAGCCCGGCATGACGATCGTCTGCGGCGACTCCCACACCGCCACCCACGGCGCGTTCGGGGCGCTCGCCTTCGGCATCGGCACCAGTGAGGTCGAGCACGTGCTGGCCACCCAGACGCTGCCGCAGGCCCGCCCGAAGACCATGGCGGTCAACGTCGTCGGCGAACTCGCCCCGGGCGTCACCGCCAAGGACCTGGTGCTCGCCCTGATCGCCCAGGTGGGCACCGGTGGCGGACGCGGCCACATCGTGGAGTACCGGGGCGAGGCGATCCGAAACCTCTCCATGGAGGGCCGGATGACGATCGCCAACATGTCCATCGAGTGGGGCGCCAAGGCCGGCATGATCGCGCCGGACGAGACCACCTTCGCGTACCTCAAGGGGCGGGCCCACGCGCCGCAGGGGGCCGACTGGGACGCGGCGGTGGCCCACTGGCGGACGCTGCCCACCGACGAGGGGGCGACCTTCGACACCGAGGTCACCCTGGACGCCGGCCGGATCACCCCGTTCGTCACCTGGGGCACCAACCCCGGCCAGGGCGTGCCGCTGGGCGCGGCCGTGCCGGACCCGGAGGAGTTCGTCACCGAGGCGGAGCGGGTCGCCGCCCGCCGGGCCCTGGAGTACATGGACCTCACGCCCGGCACCGCCCTGCGTGACCTCGCCGTGGACGTGGTCTTCGTCGGCTCCTGCACCAACGGCCGGCTCGAGGATCTGCGCGCCGCCGCCGACGTGCTGCGCGGGCACAAGGTCGCCGACGGCGTACGCATGCTGGTGGTGCCCGGCTCGGCCGCGGTCCGCGAGGCGGCCGAGGCGGAGGGGCTGGACAAGGTCTTCGCCGACGCCGGCGCCGAGTGGCGCTTCGCCGGCTGCTCCATGTGTCTGGGCATGAACCCGGACACCCTGAAGCCGGGCGAGCGCTCCGCCTCGACCTCCAACCGCAACTTCGAGGGCCGCCAGGGCCGGGGCGGGCGTACCCACCTGGTGTCCCCGCCGGTCGCCGCCGCCACCGCCGTGGTCGGCCGGCTGGCCGCCCCCGCCGACCTGTAGAAGGGCAGCCGACAGATGGACAAGTTCACCACCCACACCGGCACGGCCGTGCCGCTGCGCCGATCCAACGTGGACACCGACCAGATCATCCCCGCCGTGTACCTCAAGCGGGTGACCCGGACCGGTTTCGCGGACGGACTGTTCAACGCGTGGCGGGAGGACCCGTCATTCGTTCTCAACGATCCCGCCCATTCGGGTGCGTCGATTCTCATCGCCGGCCCCGAGTTCGGCACCGGATCCTCCCGGGAGCACGCCGTGTGGGCGCTGCGGGACTGGGGCTTCCGGGCCGTCATCGCGCCCCGCTTCGGCGACATCTTCCGCGGCAACGCGCTCAAGGAAGGCCTCCTTCCGGTCGAGCTGGAATTGAAAGCCGTCGAAGAACTGTGGGATCTGGTGGAATCCGAGCCGACCACCCCGATCACTGTCGACCTTGCCGCCCGCCAGGTCCACGCCGGGGATGCCACCTGGGCGTTCCCGCTCGACGACCACAGCCGTTGGCGGCTGATGGAGGGCTTGGATGACATTGGACTCACCCTCCGGCACGAGGCCGAGATCAGCGCCTACGAGGCGTCCCGGCCGTCGTTCCTGCCCTCGGTCGCCTGACCGCAGATAGCTTTTCGCCCCCACCGGACGGACCGGTGGGGGCGAATCCGTTACGACACAAGGGCTTTTTTCCACCGAATGTTTGTGTCCAGGCAGCACAGGGCATACCGTGCGCGCAGAATGGCTCGCGTCGAGTCAGTTGCACAATCGGGAGGAAGTCGTGAACAAGGCCGAGCTCATCGAAGCGCTCGCCGTTCGCCTGGGGGACCGGAAGACGGCGACGGCCGCGCTCGACGCGGTTCTCGCTGAGGTCCAGGCGGCGGTCACCAAGGGCGAGAAGGTGGCGATCACCGGTTTCGGAGCGTTCGAAAAGCGTGTCCGGGGCGCCCGAACAGCGCGCAACCCGCGGACCGGCGAGGCGGTGAAGGTCAAGAAGACCTCCGTCCCGACCTTCCGGGCGGGCGCGGGCTTCAAGGAGATGGTGGCCAGCGGCAAGGTGCCGAAGGCCACGGCTGCCGCCAGGAAGGCCACGGCGGCCGCCGCGAAGACCACCGGCGCGAAGGCGACCGGGGCCAAGGCGACCGCCGCGAAGAAGACCACGGCGGCCGGTGCCGCCAAGAAGACCACGGCGGCGAAGGCGACCAAGACCACCGCCGCGACCAAGAAGGCCGCGCCGGCGAAGAAGGCCGCGACCAAGACGACCGCGGCCAAGAAGACGACCGCGGCGACGAAGACCACCGCGGCGAAGAAGACGACGGCCGCCAAGAAGACGACGGCCGCCAAGAAGACGACGGCCGCCAAGAAGGCGCCGGCGAAGAAGGCCCCGGCCAAGAAGGCCGCCACCCGGCGCTGATCGCACGGCCCGAAAGGGCGCTCACCGTCCGCGGTGAGCGCCCTTTTTCGTGGGTACGCGTTGACCCGCCGTCGTGTGGGCCCGCAGAATCCTCGTGCCGAAAACCCCCGTCGGTCACGAGAAGAGGGGCGCCCGTGCGCCACCGTCACCTCCCCACCGCCCTGCTCGCCCTGGGCGTCGTGGTCCTGCTCGACGTGCTCCGGGTGTGGCTGCCGTCGATCATCACCATCTTCGGCCAGGCGGCCGAGACCCCGGCCGAACTCCTCGGCGCCTTCGCGCTCGGCTGGTTCGTGCTCGCCCTCGCGGCGCCCGTGCTGGTCCGCCGGCTCGGTCCGCGGCCGGTGGGGCTGGTCGCGGCCGGGGCGCTGGCCGCCACGCGGCTCGCCCTGACCGCCGCGCCCGGCGGCCGGGTCCAGCTCTGGCTCGCCTGCGCCGGCCTGCTCGCCGGCCTGGTCTGGCTCGCCGCGACCGCCGCGACGGCCGCCCGGCCGGTGCCGGGGCTGGCGTTCGGTTTGGCCGGGGCCGCCGTCGGGCACGCCCTGCTCGGCACCGAGGACCTGGTATGGCGGGGCGGCGTGCTCGGGTGGACGGTGAGCGTCCTGCTGGTGCTTGCGTTCCTGGCAGCCTCGGCGGCAACCGGGGACCGGCCTGCGGAGCCGGCACACGGCTCGTCGGCGCCGGACCGGCCGGCCGCCGACCCGCGCACCGGCCCGGCCCGGGCCTGGCTGCTCGTCGGCCCGGCGCTGCTGGTGGCGGGTCAACTGGCGCTCGCCCCGGCGGTGTGGGACGCGGCCGCCTCCTACTGGCCCCGGTCGGCGAACCTGCCCGGCGTGGGGCTGCCCCCGGCACACCTCGCGGCGGTGCCCGAGCTGGCGATCGGCCTCTTCCTGGTGGCGGTGCTCCTGCGGCCGCCCCGGCCGGTGGCCCGCCTGCTCTGGCCGGTGGCGCTGGTGGTCGGGGCCGGACTGTTCGCCTCCGACCGGGCCGGCTGGCTGGCCGCGGCGGTCCTCCTCGCCGCCGCCGGCCTCGGCGGCTGCCTCGCCCTCGTCGACGCCGACTCCGACCACCGGAACCCGCCGGCCGATCGCCGGTCCGGCAAGGCTCTCGTCCCCGCCACCACCGGCGCGGCCAGTGCCCCCGGCTCCGCCGACACGACCCCCGCCTCCGCCACGACTCCCGGCTCGGCCAGCCCTGTTACCGCTGATGCGCCAGGGCTGGGCAAGGGCTCGGGCTTCGGCGAGCCGGCCGAGCCGGGCCGCGGCGCCAGGGGCGGCGGTCGGCGGCCTGGGTTCGCCGTCGTCGGCGGGATGCTGGGCTTCGCGGTCGGCGCGGTGGCCTACTACGCCGCCTACGACCTCGGGTACCCGAACGGCTGGGTGCCGGTGCTGGCGGCGCTCGCCGTCGCCGCCGCGGCCGTGGTCGCCCCGCCGGGCGCCGCGCCCCTGTTCGGCCCGCCCGTGCCGGCGTGGACGGTCCTGGCGGCGATGCTGCTGACCTCCGTCGGCGGCGGGATCCACCGGCCGGCCCCGACGCCGCACCCGCCCGCGGCGCCACCGTCGGCGGTGCGGCTGGTGGCGTACAACATCCGGATGGGGTTCGGGCTGGACGGGCGGCTCGACCTCGACGCGCTGACCCGGGCGGTGGGCGGCAGCCGGCCGGACGTGGTGCTGCTCAGCGAGGTGGACCGGGGGTGGCTGCTCAACGGCGGCCACGACACCCTCGCGCTGCTCGCCGGGCGGTTGCGGATGCCGTACGTCTTCGCGCCCGCCGCCGATCCGGTGTGGGGCGACGCGGTGCTGAGCCGCTTTCCCGTGCGGTCCGGCCGGACCCGGCCCCTCGCGGCGCACGGCGCGCCGACCGGGGCGCAGGCGCTCGGCGTCACGCTCGACCTCGGTGGCCGCGACCTCGCCGTGGTCGCCACCCACCTGCAACCGCCGCCGGGGCAGGGCCCGGTGGCCCAGGGCCGCGAGGTCGCCGCCTTCGCCACCCGGTACGCGGCCGGCCGTCCCCTGATCCTCGGCGGCGATCTGAACACCGAGCCCGGCGATCCGGCGTTCACCGAGTTCACCCGGGCCGGCCTGGTCGACGCGCTGGCCGCGGCCCGCCCGCTCCGCACCAGCCCGGCCGACGATCCGCGCACCCAGATCGACCACGTCTTCGTCTCGCCGGGCCTCACTTCGTCCGAGGTGACCGCCCCGCGCAGCACCGCCAGCGACCACCTGCCGGTCGCGGTGATGCTCGCCCTGCCCTGAGTCCCCAGCTCCGCGAGCCGGCGGTGTCCGACCTGACCGGCGCCCGCCACCTCACCAACGCGCCGGTCTACGACCTGACCGGATGCCGCCACCTCGCCGAGGCGGCGGTGTCCAACCTGAGCGGATGCCGCCACCTCGCCGAGGCGGCGGTGTCCAACCTGAGCGGATGCCGCCACCTCGCCGAGGCGGCGGTGTCCAACCTGAGCAGATCCCATAAGCCGAGCCGCTGGTGGACGGAGACCTCCGGGCTGGGCGGCTCAGAGCCGGTCGGCCGCGAGCAGGCGGTCGCCGGTGAAGGCGAGCAGCCAGCCGCCGCCCTTCGCGGTGGTGAAGTCGTCGGCGCGGCCGGTCAGCTGCTCCAGCGCCCCCGGGATCACCTTGCCCTGGCTGCACACCGCGACCGTCTCCCCGGCCTCGGCCAGCGCGGTCAGCCGGGCCGCGGCGGCCAGGGCACACTCGTCCGGCTGCTGGCCGGGCTGCGGCTCGTCGAGGTCGCCGACCACCTCGATGGGCAGGTCCAGCAGGGCGGCCGCCGGGTCGAGGGTCTGCACGCAGCGCCGGGCCGAGGCGGAGATGAGGCGGGCCGGGCGGACCAGCGCCACGAGGGCGGCGAGCGCCTGCGCCTGGGCCCAGCCCTCGGCGTCCAGCGGCCGGCCGGTGTCCGGACCGGACCAGGTGGCCCGCTTGCCGGCGTGCGCGTGCCGGACCAGCAGCAGGGTGGCGGTGACGGGCGGCAGCGCCGCGAAGGCGCCGATCACCTCGGCGTCGTGCGGGTAGCTGACCCGGCGTACCGCCTCGTCGGTTTCGAACCAGGCCACCTCGTCCACCTCGGTGTCCGGCTGGAAGCCGCCCTGCGCGGCGGCCCGCATCGACCAGTAGTCGACCGCCTTGGGCCGGCCCTCGCTGCGGTAGCGGACGGTGGGCAGGCGTACCTGCGGCACGGCCCGCACGTCGGTCTCCTCGGCGACCTCGCGGACGGCGGCCCGCAGCGGGTGTTCGCCGGCGTCCAACTTGCCCTTGGGCAGCGACCAGTCGCCGTACCGGGGACGGTGTACCAGGCAGACCTCGACGCCGCCGGCCGCCGGGCGCCAGACGACCCCGCCCGCGGCCCGGATCCGCATCGGCTCGTCGTCCGTCATCCGCTCACCGTATGCCCGCTCCGGGCGCGCCGTGGTCCGCTCAGCCCGCCCTGCCGCCGACCCGGTGCAGCAGCAGGTCCTGCAGGTGGGTCAGCGGCGTGTCGTCGGTGCCGGTACGCCGGTGCCAGGCGCCCTCCGCGGCCAGCTCGAAGGCGTCCACCTCGGGGCTGAACGCGGCGGTCAGCACGTGGTCCAGCTCGGCCCGGGCCACCGGGTCGCTCACCTGCACCAGCGCCTCCACCCGGCGGTCCAGGTTGCGGTGCATCAGGTCGGCCGAGCCCATCCAGAACTCGGCGTCGCCGTTGTTGCCGAACCGGAAGATCCGCGAGTGCTCCAGGAACCGGCCGAGGATCGAGCGCACACGGATGTTCTCCGACAGCCCGGGCACCCCCGGCCGCAGCGTGCACATGCCCCGGATCAGCAGGTCGACGTGCACCCCGGCACGGGACGCCCGGTAGAGCGCGTCGGTGATCTTCTCGTCGACCAGGGCGTTCACCTTGAACTGCACCAGCCCCGGCATGCCCAGCCGGACGTGCTCGATCTCCCGCTCGATCCGCTCGACGAGGCCGCTGCGGATGCCCTGCGGGGCCACCAGCAGCCGCCGGTACGCGGTCTGCCGGCTGTAGCCGGTCAGCACGTTGAACAGGTCGGTGAGGTCGGCGCCGATCTCCGGGTCGGCGGTGAGCATGCCGAAGTCCTCGTAGAGCCGGGCGGTCTTCGGGTGGTAGTTGCCGGTGCCGATGTGGCAGTAGCGGCGGATCTGGTTGCCCTCCTGGCGTACCACCAGCGCGGTCTTGCAGTGCGTCTTCAGGCCGACCAGGCCGTAGACCACGTGACAGCCGGCCCGCTCCAGTGTGCGCGCCCAGCCGATGTTGGCCACCTCGTCGAAGCGCGCCTTCAGCTCGACCAGCACCACCACCTGCTTGCCGGCGGCGGCCGCGTCGACGAGGGCGTCGACGATGGGGGAGTCGCCGCTGGTGCGGTAGAGGGTCTGCTTGATGGCCAGCACGTTCGGGTCGGCGGCGGCCTGCTCGATGAAGCGCTGCACGCTGGTCGCGAACGAGTGGTACGGGTGGTGCACCAGCACGTCCCCGTCCCGCAGGGTGGCGAAGACGCTGCGCGGCACCTCGCCCTCGGCGAGCCGGGGGTGGGTGGCCGGCACGAACGGCGGGTCCTTGAGGTCCGGGCGGTCGGCCTCGCCGTACACCTGCCAGAGCGCGGAGAGGTCGAGCAGGCCGCGGACCCGGAGCACGTCGTGGCCGTCCATGTCCAGCTCGCGGACGAGCAGCTCCAGCATGTGGTCGGAGATGGAGGCGGCCACCTCCAGCCGCACCGGCGGGCCGAAGCGGCGCCGGGCCAGCTCCCGTTCCAGGGCCTGGAGCAGGTCCTCGTCGCGGTCCTCGTCGACCTCCACCTCGGCGTTGCGGGTCACCCGGAACAGGTGGCACTCGACCACCTGCATGCCGGAGAAGAGCTGCCCGAGGTGCACCGAGATGAGGTCCTCCACCGGCAGGAAGCGCACCCCCGGCCGGTCGCGGGCGACCCGGACGAACCGGGGCACGTTGTTGGGCACCTTCACCCGGGCGAACAGCTCCGAGCCGCCGTCCGGGTCGCGCACCGAGACGGCCAGGTTGAGCGACCGGCCCGAGATGTACGGGAACGGGTGCGCCGGGTCCACCGCGAGCGGGGTGAGCACCGGGAAGATGTGCTCCCGGAACCAGGTGCGCAGCCGTTCCCGCTCGGCGTCGTCGAGGTCGCTCCAGCGCAGGATCCGGATGTCCTCGGCGGCCAGCTTCGGCAGCACGTCGTCGACGAAGCAGGCGGCGTGCCGGGAGACCAGGTCGACGGTCTTCTCCGTGATCAGCTCCAGCTGGGTCCGCAGCGGCAGCCGGTCGCCGCCGCGCACCGGCAGGCCGGCGGAGAGCCGGCGCTTCAGCCCGGCCACCCGCACCATGTAGAACTCGTCCAGGTTGCCGGCGAAGATGGCCAGGAACTTGGCCCGCTCCAGCAGGGGGGTGCGCGGGTCCTCGGCCAGCGCCAGCACCCGGGCGTTGAAGTCGAGCCAGGAGAGTTCCCGGTTGAAGAACCGGTCCTCCGGCAGCGGGAGGGCCACCGGCGACTCCGCCTGCGGGCCCGGCCCCTCGACCGGGTCGAGGGACTCCTCCAGCCCGGCGGAGGCCGCCGCCGCGGGCTCCGGGCTGACGCTCTCCTCGGGTGGCCGGACGCGTTGGAACCGGCCGTCGGCGCCGCGGGTGGACGCGCCGTTGCGGGGCGCGCCGGGATCGACGAGGTGCCGGGGACCGTCGGGGTGCTCGCGAGGGGTGCTCACCACCTCATGATTCCCCGACAACGGTGAACGGAAAATGAACTCGGGGCAGGTTGGTCACGCCATCGTCGGCAACGTCACCCGGACGACCTCGCCGGCGGCGTCCCGCTCGATCCGGACGCGCTGGCCGAGGCGGAGCAGCCGCAGCCCGGAGGCGTCGAAGGCGCGGGCCGGGAAGGCCAGCTCGGTGCCGTCGTCGAGGAGCAGCACCCCGCTGCGGGTCGACGCGTCGTAGGTGGCCACCGTGCCCTGCATGCCAGCACCGTACCCGACGTCCCGGCCGGCCCGGGCCAGCAGCGCGGCGGTGCGCGGGCCGGCGCCGAGCCGGGCGGCGGCGGTCAGGTCGGCCGGGGTGTCCACATCCCGGCGCAGGGTGGGCCAGTCGCCGGGCAGCGGCAGCGCCCCGCTCGCCGCGTGCGCCGCCGCCGAGCCGGGGCCGAAGCGGGGTTCCAGGGGCGCACCGGGCGGCGCGGCGAGCAGCACGGTGCCGCTGCCCGGGGCATCGGCCACGAACGCGCGTACCCCCTCGGTGGGGACGGCCCGCAGCGCCGCGGCCAGTTCGGCCGGGCGCAGCGCCGGCAGGTCCGCGGTGAGGCCGGCCACCGCGGCGCGCGGGCCGGCCACGGCCGCGCCGTGCCGGAAGGCGGCGTTCAGCCCGGCGGCCGGGTCCGGCGCGACCTCCGCGCCGGCCGCCGTCGCCGCCACCGCCACCCGGGGGTCGTCGGTCACCACCAGCACCCGGGCCACCGCCGGGCAGGCCCGCACCGCGCGGACCGTGTCGGCCGCCAGGGCCAACGCCAGCTCCTCATGGGGTACGCCGGGCAGCGCGCCCCGCAGGCGGCTCTTGGCCACCGTGAGGCGCTTCACCGGCACCACCGCGGTCCAGGTCGGCTCAGGCACGTGACAATCCTGCCAGCCGGACGGCGGTACCCTCACTGGCCGGACCCGGAGCGAGCAGGCATGATTTCGTCCCGGGGCGTGCGCGCGTGGGGCGGAACGAGGAGGCAGGGTGGCACCGCGGAGGCTGGGATTCTGGCCACGGTTCGCCGTGGTGCTGGTGAAGCCGGTGTTGACCGTCTGGACGCGGCGCACCTGGCGGGGCATGGAGCACCTGCCCCGCGAGGGCGGCATCATCATCGTGCCCAACCACATCTCGCACGCGGACCCGCTGGTGTCCGCGCACTTCATCCACGACGCCGGGCGCTGGCCGCGGTTCCTCGGCAAGGCCAGCGTGTTCCGGGTGCCGGTGATCGGCTGGATCCTGCACCGGTGCAAGCAGATCCCGGTCGAGCGCGGCACCGTCGAGGCGGCCCGGTCGCTGGACAAGCTGGTCGCGGCGCTGAACGAGGGAGGCGCGGTGGTGATCTACCCGGAGGGCACCACCACCCGTGAGCCGGACCTGTGGCCGATGAAGGGCAAGACCGGCGCGGCCCGGCTGGCGCTGGCCACCGGCGCCCCGGTGATCCCGCTCGCCATGGTCGGCCCGGAGAAGATGTTCGACCCGCGGACCGCCCGCGTCGGGCTGCGCCCGCGTATCCCGGTGACGGTGGTCGCCGGGCCGCCGATCGACCTGAGCAAGTGGGCGGGCGCCACGCCGACCCGGGCGATCCTGGAGGAGATGACCGACACGATCATGCTGCGGATCCGGGACATGGTGGCCGAGATCCGCGGCGGCACACCACCACCGCTGTGGGAGCGCCCGGCCCGGACGCGTACGCCCGAGGTGACCGAGTGAGCGGGCATGTCGCTGTGCTGGGCGCGGGCTCGTGGGGCACCGCGTTCGCCAAGATCCTCGCCGACGCCGGGCGGCACGTGACCGTCCTGGCCCGGCGCGCCTCGGTCGCCGAGGCGATCCGCACCGGGCGCCACAACCCGGACTACCTGCCCGACGTGCGGCTGCCCGACCGGGTCACCGCGACCGGGGACGCCGAGGAGGCGATCGCCGGGGCCGAGGTGGTGGTGCTCTCCGTGCCGTCGCAGACGCTGCGCGCCAACCTCGCCGAGTGGACCCCGTACCTGGACCCGGACGCCACGCTGGTCTCCCTCATGAAGGGCATCGAGCTGGGGACCACCAAGCGGATGAGCCAGGTGATCATGGAGACCGCCGGGGTGCCGGCCGACCGGGTGGTGGTCGTCTCCGGGCCCAACCTGGCCCCGGAGATCGCCGCCGAACAGCCGGCCGCGACCGTGGTCGCCGGCACCGACAGCCGCCGGACCGCGCTGGTCCAGTCGTCGATCCGGACGCCGTACTTCCGGCCGTACACCAACGACGACGTGATCGGCTGTGAGCTGGGCGGGGCGGTGAAGAACGTGATCGCGCTGTCGTACGGCATCGCCACCGCGATGGGCTTCGGTGACAACACCCGCGCCATGCTGATGACCCGCGGCCTGGCCGAGACCGCCCGGCTGGGCGTGGCGCTCGGCGCCGACCCGATCACCTTCGCCGGCCTGGCCGGCATGGGCGACCTGGTCGCCTCCTGCTCGTCGCCGCTGGCCCGCAACCGCACCTTCGGCGAGCACCTGGGCCGGGGGGAGACCCTGGAGCAGGCCCAGGCGGCCACCCGGCAGACCGCCGAGGGCGTGAAGAGCTGCCTGGCCATCCGCGACCTGGCCCGGGCGCACGGGGTGGAGATGCCGATCACCGAGCAGATCGAGCGGATCTGCCACGAGGGGATGGACCCGCGGCTCGCTGTGGACGCCCTGATGAGCCGGACCGCGAAGCCCGAGTCGTACGAGTGAGGCGGCGATGACCGAGTGGGGTGACGGCACGCGCAGCGTGCACGCCGGGCTGCCCGCGCCGGAGCCGGGCCAGCCCTTCCTGCCGGGGCCGGTCTTCGCCGCGCCCTACCACCTGGACCCGTGGCGGGGTCCGGAGGCGACCCCCAACGGGTACGGGCGGCCCGACAACCCCACCCGGCGGCTGCTGGAGGCGGCCGTCGGCGAGCTGGAGGGCGGCGACTGCCGGGTCTTCGCCAGCGGCCAGGCGGCCATCACCGGGCTGCTGCTGGCCCTGCTGCGCCCCGGGGACACCGTGCTGCTCCCCGCCGACGGCTACTTCCCGGTGCGCGCCTTCGCCACCGCCACCCTCGAGGGCATCGGGGTGCGCGTCGCCTTCGTGCCGACCGCCGGGCCGTACCCGTCGTTCGACGGCGTCCGGCTGGTGCTGCTGGAGACCCCGGCGAACCCGGGCCTGGACGTGGCCGACGTGCGGGCGCTGGCCGCCGCGGCGCATGCCGCCGGGGCCCTGGTGGCGGTCGACAACACCACCGCCACCCCGCTCGGGCAGCGGCCGCTGGAACTCGGCGCCGACGTGGTCGTCGCCTCCGGCACCAAGGCCCTCACCGGCCATTCCGACCTGCTGCTCGGCTACGTGGCGACCCGCTCCGCCGAGCTGCTCGACGCGGTGACCGCCTGGCGGACCACCACCGGCGGGGTTCCCGGGGCGTTCGACTGCTGGCTGGCGCACCGGTCGCTGGCGACCGTGGACCTGCGGCTGGCCCGGCAGACCGCCAACGCCGAGGCGCTGACCGGGCTGCTCGCCGGCCGCGACGACGTCACCGGTCTGCGCTGGCCCGGGCTGCCGACCGACCCGGCGTACCCGGTGGCCTCGCTCCAGATGCGACGGATGCCCGGCGTGCTCTCCTTCGACCTGGGCGACGCCGGCCGGGTGGCCCGGTTCCTCGACGCCTCCCGCCTGGTCGCGGCCGCCACCTCGTTCGGCGGGCTGCACACCACCGCCGACCGGCGGGCCCAGTGGGGCGACGACACCGCCCCCGGCTTCGTCCGGCTCTCCTGCGGCATCGAGGACGGGGCCGACCTGGTCGCCGACGTGACCGCCGCGCTGGACGCGGCCTGACGCCGGCCGGCCCGCTCCGCTAGGGTGACGGGCAGCCACGGCCCGCGCGGGCCCCGACCGGAGGAGGTGAGACCGATCCACCAGCAGAGGACCGGCGCTCCCTCCGAGTCCGCGTCGCCCCAGGGTTAGGCGACGCCGGGAGCGCCGAAGAGCGTTCCCGAAAGGCTTGCCATGGCATCCACCCTGTTCTTCCCCGACCGTCCCGCCCTCGTCCGGCGGCTGCGCGCCGCCGGCTGCGTCTTCGCCGAGGACGAGGCGGAGCTGCTGATCGCCGCCGCCGACTCGGCCGAGGAGCTGACCGACCTGGTCGACCGCCGGGTCGCCGGTCTGCCGCTGGAGCACCTGCTCGGCTGGGCCGAGTTCTGCGGCCTGCGGGTCGCCGTCGACCCGGGGGTGTTCGTGCCCCGCGGGCGGACCGCCCTGCTGGTCGCCGCCGCCGCGGCTGTGGCCGGCCCGGCGCCCGCCGTGCTCGACCTCTGCTGCGGCTCGGGTGCGGCCGCGCTGGTGCTGCACGGCCGGCTGGCGCCCCGCTGGCTGGCCGCCGCCGACCTCGACCCGGCCGCAGTGGCCTGCGCCCGGCGCAACCTGGCCCCGCTGGGCGTGCCCGTCTACCAGGGCGACCTGTTCGCGCCGCTGCCCGTGCGCTGGCGGGGACGGCTGGACCTGGTGGTGGCCAACGCCCCGTACGTGCCGAGCGGCGCGGTCGCGATGCTGCCGGCGGAGGCGCGGCTGTACGAGGCCCCGGTGGCGCTGGACGGCGGCGCGGACGGGCTGGCCGTGCTGCGCCGGGTGGCCGCCGGGGCGGCCGAGTGGCTGGCCCCCGGCGGGCACCTGGCGGTGGAGGTGAGCGCCAATCAGGCCACGGCGCTCTGCGGGATCCTGACCGACGCCGGCCTGGACCCGTTCGTGGTGCACGACGACGAACTGGAGGCCACCGCCGTCACCGCGCGCCTTCCGGGGTGAGGCCCGCGCCGACCCCGCCCGCGCCGGCACCGGGCGGGCGGGGCGGCGGAGCATGGCGGGACGGTGCGCCTCGAACTAGCCTCAGCTCAGGCTCGGCGGGAGGCGGTGGCGGTGGGCAGCGCGGGTGTGCCGGTGGTGGTGGGTCTGGACAACGGCGGCACGAGCAACAACGCCACCGTGCTGACGGTCGACGGCCGGTTCCTGGTGGACGGGCTGGTGGAGATCCCGAGCGAGGTCCGGGCCGGGCCGGAGGCGGCCATCGAGGCCCTCGCGCGGGCGCTCGACGGCGTGCTGGCGCTGACCGGGGTGCCCCGCGAGCTGGTCCGCGCGGTCGGGCTGGACACCCCCGGCCCGGCCAGCGCCACCGGGGTGATCTCATCGCGCGGCTCGACCAACTTCTCCCAGCCGGCCTGGCGCGGCTACGACGTGCGCGGCGCGCTGGAGCACCGGCTCGGCCTGCCGGTGGTCTACGCCAACGACGGCAACGCGGCGGCCCTCTACGCGCACCACGTGCACTTCGGCGCCGACGCGATGGCCCGCTCCTCGGTCGCCGCGATCGTCGGCACCGGGCTCGGCGGCGGTGTCGTGGAGGATGGCCGGGTGGTCGGCGGCGCGGCCGGCATGGCGGGCGAGTTCGGGCACGTGCACATCCCGCTCGACGGGCTGCTCGCGCCCGGCCAACCGGTGCCGGTCTGCGCCTGCGGCTTCGCCGGTGACGCCGAGAGCGTCGCCTCGCTCACCGCCATCGAGCACAACCTGCTGCCCTACTGGCTGGGCCGGTTCCCGGGGCATCCGCTGGCCGCCGAGGAGCCGGGCCGGGCGGCGAAGCTGGTCCGCGGCCACGGCGAGCGGGGCGACCCACTGGCCCGACAGGTTTTCACCCAGCAGGCCATGGCGTTGGGCCGGCTGTTCACCATCGCGGCCAACTTCACCGACCCGCACGCGTACTTCGTCGGCGGTGGGGTGGTGGAGGCGGCGCCGCAGTTCCGCGACTGGTTCCTGGCCACCGTGCGCGAGCACACCGTGCTCCGCGCCGAGCAGCGCGCGGTGGCCACCTTCGCCCTGGTGCCGGACCGGGACATGGCCGGGGCGCGCGGGGTGGCCATCGCGGCGCTGGAGGCGGTCCGCGGCGGGGCCACGGCCGGCCCGCTGGTCGTCGGCTGAGCCACATCGTCGCCGCGGACCGCCGGATCAGGGGCGCGGCGGGGCGTCGGTGAAGGCGGCCCAGGCGGCCGGGGGGAAGACCAGCACCGGGCCGGTCGGGTCCTTGGAGTCGCGGACCGCAACCGCCTCCGGCAGCGGCGCCATCTCGACGCACGCGCCCTCGTCGCCGCTGTGACTGCTCTTGCGCCAACCGGTCGCCGGCGGGCGGGGGCTGTTCGTGCCGTTCATCGCTTCTACCTCTCGTTCAGCAGGCGGAGGAGCTCGTCCCGGCTGGCCGCCGGGCTCAGCGCCACGGTCCGCAGGTGCTCCATGATCTTGGTGCAGGTGCGCAGGTCGCCCGGCCGGTCCAGCACCATCTGCCCCGCCACCGTCTCCACCGAGGCGATGATCGGGTCCTCCGGATCGGCGAACTCCAGGATGTGCAGCGACCCCCGCGTCCCCCGGTGGTATCCGGCGGCCAGGGGGATCACCTGGACGGTGATGTTCGGCAGCTCGGCCATCTTCAGCAGGTGCTGGAGCTGACCCCCCATCACCGTCCGGTCGCCGACCGGCCGGAGCAGCGCCCCCTCGTCGATGATGGCGTCGAGGATCGGTGGATCGTCACTCGTGAGCCGTTGCTGGCGGTCGAGCCGCAGCTTGACCCGCTGCTCGACCTGGTCGTCGCTGAGGGTGTGCGGGCCGCCGCGCATCACCCCGCGGATGTAGTCGGCGGTCTGGAGCAGGCCCGGCACCACCGACGGCTCGAAGTTGGCGATCCCGGTCGCCTCCGCCTCGAGCGCGATGAAGTCGATGGTCCGCCGGTCCAGCAGGTAGGAGTAGGAGACCCACCAGCCGGGCTTGCGGGCGTCCTTGGCGAGCTGCACCGCCGCGGCGATCTCGTCGGGTCCCACCCCGTAGAGGGTGAGCAGCGCCCGCACGGTGGCCGGGTTGACCAGCGTCTGCGCGTTCTCGTAGCGGGACAGCGTGCTGCGGGTGCTGTTGATCTCGTCGGCCGCGGCCTCCAGGGTGAGGCCGGCGGCCTCCCGGTGGGTCCGCAGGGCGATGCCGAGCCGTCGGGCCCGGGCGGTCTTCGGCGCCATGCATCGATGGTCGCACATCAACGGGAGAGTGGGCATGAGAGAAATCCGATGAGAGTTGCATTCACGCGTGTCCACCTGTCAATCTGTGACGGCGTCCTCACCGCCGGTTGTCGTGGCGACGGTGGTGGTGAGTGACCGGAGGGGATGGGGCGCGCGGCGATCGGGTTTTCAGTCCCCCACGACCCGATCGCCGCGTCCCTGTACCCGGCACGCCCAGAAGGGGAGGAGACGCGATGACGGTGACGGCCTGCCACCCCGGGGGTGGGCGGGGATGACCCGGTTCCTCGTGGTCCTCACCGACGTGCGCCCCCTCGACGGGGTCTGGCGCAACGAGCGCACCAGCCCCGAGCGGCGCCGCCAGGTCGTCGGCGCGAACAGCCGGGAGGCGGCGGACCGGATCGCCGGGGCCTTCATGGCGCTGGGCATGGTCCGGGCCGGCCGGCAACGGGTCAAGGTCATCGCAGTCGGTCGCCGGCCACGGACCCCGGAGCACCTGAGCTGAACCGGGCCCGCCCCCGGGACGCGGTGACGGGGGCGGAAGGCGGGCGGCCGGTGGCAGGTCCCGCCACCGGCCGCCCGCACCAGCACAGCTTGCGACCCGTCCGGTTACTCCCCGTATAAGACTCGCTGACCGGATGCCGCCTCCTGCGTCGTCTCCCCGGGTATCAACCACCGACGCTCGCCACGCACAGTAAGGTCAAGCGGGTGAGCGCCACCGGCGAGCACGGCCAGCCGCAGTCGCGAGCGAAGAGGTGACCGGAGTGACCACCCCAGGCAAGACCCGCGTGGCGATCGTCTTCGGCGGCCGCAGCCCCGAGCACGGCATCTCCTGCGTGAGCGCCG
Source organism: Micromonospora sp. NPDC023966 (assembly GCF_040639095.1). Classification (NCBI taxonomy): domain Bacteria; kingdom Bacillati; phylum Actinomycetota; class Actinomycetes; order Micromonosporales; family Micromonosporaceae; genus Micromonospora; species Micromonospora sp. NPDC023966. The sequence goes on from NZ_JBEZZJ010000010.1 coordinate 51,077, forward strand.
GCAGCGTGCTGGCCGCCCTCGACCCCGACGAGTTCGAGGTCGTGCCGGTCGGCATCACCCGCCAGGGCCAGTGGGTGCTCGCCAGCGGCGACCCCGGCCAGCTCGCCATCTCCGACCGCAAGCTGCCCGAGATCACCGCCGGCTCCGGCGCCGAGCTGGTGCTGCGCGCCGACCCGGCCGTGGGCGGCCTCCTGGTGCTCGACCCGACCCAGGGTCCCGTGGCGCTCGCCGACGTGGACGTGGTCTTCCCGGTGCTGCACGGCGCGTACGGGGAGGACGGCACGATCCAGGGGATGCTGGAGATGGCCGACATCCCCTACGTCGGGGCGAACGTGTTCGCCTCCGCGGCCGCCATGGACAAGGAGTTCACCAAGAAGCTCTGCGCCGCCGAGGGCATCCCGGTCGGCCCGTACGTGGTGCTGCGCGCCGGGATGACGCTGTCCGAGGCGGACAAGGAGCGCCTCGGCCTGCCGGTCTTCGTGAAGCCCTCCCGGGCCGGTTCCTCGTTCGGCATCACCAAGGTCGACGACTGGGCGCAGCTCGACGCGGCGGTCGCCACCGCCCGGGAGATCGACACCAAGGTGCTCGTCGAGGGCGCGATCGTGGGCCGCGAGATCGAGTGCGGCGTGCTGGAAGGCGAAGCCGGAGGGGCCCCGGAGGCGTCGGTGCTGGCCGAGGTGCGGGTGGTCTCCGGCCACGACTGGTACGACTTCGAGGCCAAGTACATCGACGACGCCTGCGAGTACGACATCCCGGCGAACCTGCCCGAGCAGGTGACCCGGCAGGTGCGGGAGTACGCCACCCGGGCGTTCACCGCGCTGGACTGCTCCGGCCTGGCCCGGGCCGACTTCTTCGTCACCCCGGAGCTGGACGTCTACCTCAACGAAATCAACACCATGCCGGGCTTCACCCCGACCTCGATGTTCCCCCGGATGTGGGCGGCCAGCGGGCTGGAGTATCCGAAGCTGGTCAACCGGCTCATCCGGACCGCCCTGCGCCGCGCCGGCCGCTGACGTCCACGCGTCGCGACCGGCCGGCGAGGGTCAGGCGGAGCAGCCGGACGGGGCGGTCTTCGCGGCGGGCACCGAGGCGACCACCGCGTCGGAGATCGGCGTGACCCACTGGAGCGGCTGCTCGTACTGCTTCGGGATCCGCACCCGCACCGGGGTCTCCCGGTCGACGGCGGTCAGCACGGTGGCGTCCGCCTCCTGCACCGCGTGCCAGCAGACCTTGTTCACCGACCAGACCTCGTCGGTGGGCTGCACCAGGGGCGGCGTGCCGCCGCAGGCCACGGTGAGCGCCGGATCGCCGTACGCGGCGTTCTGCTCGGCACCGGCGGTGACCGGCCGCTGCGCCAGGTCGCGGACGGTCGCCGGGAGCTGCGACACCAGGGCGCGGCACACCGTGGCCGGACGCTCCGCCAGGGCCGGGGCCGGCATCGCGACCGGCGCGGTCGACTGCGGCCGGACGGCGCTCGCCGACGGGCTCGGCGCGGCGGCCGGGGAGTCGGGGGACAGCTTGGCGAAGGTGAACCCGGCCACCGCCAGGGTGACCGGCACCGCGATCAGGGTCGCCCAGAGCGCGGCGCTGCGGGTCGACCGGTCGCGACGCGCCGGGCGGGACTCCTCCGGAACGGGGGAGGACGTGATCTCTTCCACTTACAGCCGCACCACCGAACAGGTGAGGGTGCGGGTGATGCCGGGCACCATCTGCACCTTGCTGACAATCAGTTTGCCGAGCTCATCCACGGTGTTCGCCTCGGTGAGGACGACCACGTCGTAGGGCCCGGTGACGGCGTCGACGCGTACCACGCCGGCAAGGTCCGCGATCAGACCGGCCACGTCACGCGCCCGACCGACCTCCGTCTGGATGAGGATGTACGCCTGAACCACGACTCGACCTCCGTCCGTCGCCGCCTGGGGCGGCCCGAAGGGTGAAACTACCCTACGGAGCGGCCCTGATCCGTATCGGTCGCTGACGGGATGCGGTGAGTGAGCCCACGTCGGGGCCGTGGTGGCGGGACTTAAAGCTTCAAGAGCGCGACGAGGGGACGGCATGACGGTCGCGAATGTCGGAGAGTTCGGGCTGATCGACCGGGTGACTGCCCGATTGGCCCAGGGGGAGAGCTGCCTGCTCGGCCCCGGAGACGACGCGGCGGTGGTGGCGGCGCCGGACCGGCGGGTGGTCGCCTCCACCGACGTCCTGGTCGAGGGGCGGCACTTCCGCCGGGACTGGTCGGGGGCCCGCGACGTGGGGCACCGGGCGGCGGCGGCCAACCTGGCCGACATCGCGGCCATGGGGGCGACTCCGACCGCGCTGCTGGTCGCCCTCTGCATGCCGACGGACCTCGACACGAGCTGGGCGGAGGAACTCGCCGACGGGCTGGGCGCCGAGGCCTCCCTGGTGGGCGCGAGCGTGGTCGGCGGCGACATGTCCGCCAGCCCGACACTGACCATCGCGGTGACCGCCCTCGGCGACCTGGCCGGCCGGCCGCCGGTGGTCCGCTCCGGGGCCCGCCCGGGCGACGTGGTGGCCCTGGCCGGGCGCACCGGCTGGGCGGCGGCCGGCTACACCGTGCTGTCCCGGGGGTTCCGCACGCCCCGGCTGCTGGTGGAAGCGTTCCGCCGCCCCGAGGTGCCGTACGCGGCCGGTCCCGAGGCCGCCGGGCTTGGCGCGACCGCCATGATCGACGTGTCGGACGGGCTGCTGGCCGACCTGGGGCACGTGGCGAAGGCCAGTGGGGTGGCCGTCGACCTGACCCGGGAGGCGTTCGAGGTGCCCCGGCAGATGCGCGACGCGGCGCAGGCGCTCGGCGTCGACCCGTACTCCTGGATCCTGGCCGGGGGCGACGACCACGCCCTGGCCGCGACCTTCCCGGCGACCGCGACGCTGCCGCCGGGCTGGCGAACGGTGGGGCGGGTGACCGAGGGCGCCGGGGTGACCGTGGACGGCGCGCCGTACGCCGGTTCCGCCGGCTGGGACCACTTCCGCCGGACGGAGTGATCTGCGTCCGATGCGGGGGATCAGGCCCGGGGCGGGCCCCCTCCCGGTCGTACCCTGCATGGCGTGAGCGAGATCGAGATCCGGGCGCAGCGCTTCGACGCGCCCGAGTCGCAGGCGTTGATCCGGGCGGCCCTGGCCGACCTCGGCCGGCGGTACGGCGGCAGCGGCGACGAGACGCCGGTCGACGCGGCCGAGTTCGAGCCGCCGGCGGGCACCTTCCTGGTCGCCTACCTCGACGGGCAGCCGGTGGGCTGCGGCGGCTGGCGCAGCCACGGCGACGACGGCGCGACGGCCGAGCTGAAGCGGATGTACACGGCACCGGCCGCCCGGGGCCGGGGCGTGGCCCGGGCGGTGCTCGCGGCGGTCGAGCGGTCGGCCCGGGACCAGGGCCGCAAGCGGATCATCCTGGAGTGCGGAGACAAGCAGCCCGAGGCGCTCGCCATGTACACCTCGGCCGGCTACGAGCGGATCCCGAACTTCGGCTTCTACCAGGACGCCCCGGGCTGCCTCTCCTTCGGCCGCACCCTCTGACCTCCGCCGTCAGCCGACGGTGATCCGGATCTCCCCGGCGGCCTTGCGCGCGGTGCTTTCCGCCTCGGTCGGGGTGGCGCCCCAGGCCAGCAGGTGCCCGCTGCGGTGCGCCGAGGAGAGCAGCTCCGGCACGTGGTCCCCGATCTTCGCCTCGACCTGCACGTCGAGCACGCCCGGCACGCGCAGCGCGGCCCGCCGGCCGTCCACCGCGGTGACCCGCCCGGGCGGGGCGACCAGGAACTCGACGGCCGCCGCGCCGGTCGCCCGGTCCGGCAGGGCGGGGCGCTCGCCGCGCAGCACCCGCAGGTACGCCTCGACGACGTCGACCTCGTAGGCGATCGAGACCAGCGCAGTGATCATGTCGCCGGGCATCCGGGCGGCGCACTCGACCAGCGTCGGCACGCCGTCGACCAGGATCCACTCGCTGTGCAGCATGCCGCTGCGGAAGCCGGCCGCCTCGGCCAGCCGCACCGCCGCGTCCCGCAGCGCCCGCCGCTCCGCCCCCGGCAGCGCGGACGGCACGGTGTGTCCGGTCTCCACCGGGTACCGGCCGGCCGCGATCCGCTTGTCCGTGACGTTGGCGAAGATCGTCTCGCCCTCGGCGACCAGCAGCTCGACGCTGTGCTCCGAGCCGACCAGCAGCTCCTCGACCAGCACCCCGCTGGGCAGGCCGCGTTCGGTGGCCTCGGCCGGCTCGGGCGGGGCGGCGCTGGCCGCCCAGCGCGCGGCGATCTCCGCCGGGTCGGTGACCACCTGCACGCCCAGGCTGCCGGAGCGGCGGGTGGGCTTGAGCACGCACCGGCCGCCGTGCGCCCGGGCGAACTCCGCCGCCCGCGCCGGGTCGTCGACCAGCTCGTACGCCGGGTTGGCCAGGCCGGTGGCGTCGGCGAGCAGCCGCATCCGGTGCTTGTCGGAGAAGACGTCGGCGGCGGCCGCCCCGCCGCCGGGCAGACCGAGCCGGTCGGCCAGCCGGGAGGCGGCGCCGACGGCGTACTCCAGGCCGGGCAGGACCAGCCGGGCGGCGGCGAGACCGGGCTCCCGGGCGAGCAGGGCGTCGACGTCCAGGCCGGTCTGGTACTCGGCCGGCACCAGCCGGGCGACCATCGGCAGCCCGGCGACGAACCGCTCCAGGCCGCGGCGGCGGATCACGTCCGGCTCCTCGACCAGCACCACGCTGCCGGGCGGCAGCTCCTGGTCGAACCAGCGCAGCGAGCCGAACGACCCGCCGATCACCACCAGCTGCTCCCGCCCCAGATCGAGCTTCACCGGTCGTTCCTCCCCACGGCCGCGCCGGAACGGACGGCCGGCGCAGCAGCACCCTAACCGGGCCGGGCCGATCGGCCGCCGGACGGTCGGCGACCCGTCAGCGCGCGGATACGACAGAAGCCGGCGGACCCCAGGGGTCCGCCGGCATCCGACGAGTGTGAAGAGGTGGTGCTACCGCGTCAGGCGCGGGTGACCTTGCCGGCCTTGATGCACGAGGTGCAGACCTGCAACTTCTTGGTGGTGCCACCACCGGCCGGGGTACGCACCGACTGGATGTTCGGGTTCCAGCGACGGTTGGTCCGCCGGTGCGAGTGGGACACGTTGTGGCCGAAGCCCGGCCCCTTGCCACAGACGTCGCACACGCTAGCCACGGGATACTCCTGGGATTGAAACGTTCATGAGGTCGCCGCCAGGCGCTGCCCGGGCAACCTGGCCAGGTTACCCGATGGCGGACGGTACGCCCAACCGGCCTGGTCGGGACCCGTCCAGCGTACCTGGGCGGTCGGCCGGCGGACCGGCGGCCGGTCCCCGGGCGGCTGGTCGGACACGCCGGGCGGGGGCGGCCGGCCCCGGCGTGTGTCGGCATGCGCCAGTAGGCTTCCCGACGTGCTGGACACCCTCGACGCCGCCGCGGTGCGCCGCTGGTGCGCGAGCGGGCTGGCCGCCCTCCAGCGGCACCAGGGCGAGATCGACCAGCTCAACGTCTACCCGGTCCCCGACGGCGACACCGGGACCAACCTGGTGCTCACCCTCACCTCGGCCCAGCAGGCCCTCGCCATGGACCTGGAGACCCTCCCCGAGGACGGGCACACCCCGCACGGGCACGCCCTGCGGCTGATGGCCCGGGGCGCGCTGCTCGGGGCGCGGGGCAACTCCGGGGTGATCCTCTCGCAGATCCTGCGCGGCTTCGCCGACGCGCTCGCCGCCGCCCCGGCGGTCCGTGGCCGGCAGTTGGCCGCCGCGCTGGCCGACGCGACCACCGCCGCCTACGCCGCGGTCGCCCACCCGGTCGAGGGCACGCTGCTCAGCGTGGTGGCCGCCGCCGCCCGCGCCGCCGAGCAGGCGGACACCGACGACCTGCGCGCGGTCGCCCGGGAAGCGGCCGGCGGGGCGACCCGCGCGCTGGCGCGTACCCCCGAGCAGTTGCCCGCGCTGGCCCGGGCCGGCGTGGTCGACGCCGGCGGGCGCGGCCTCTGCCTGCTGCTCGACGCACTGGTCGAGGTGCTCACCGGGGAGAGCCCCCGGCAGCCGGCGCCCGCGCCGCCCGCGGCCCGCCCGCCCGCCACCGCCGCCCGCGAGACCGGCTCGTCGGCGTACGCCTACGAGGTGCAGTACCTGCTCGACGCCACCGACGAGGCGGTGGCCCGGCTGCGCGCCGAGCTGGACGCCCTCGGCGATTCCCTCGTCGTCGTGGGTGACGGCGGCCCGGGTGTCGGCACGTGGAACGTGCACGTGCACGTCAACGACGTCGGGGCGGCCGTCGAGGCCGGCGTAATGGCCGGCCGGCCGCACCGGATCACGGTGACCCGGTTCGCCGACCAGGTGGCCCCGGCCGCGCCGCTGCCGGCGCCGCTGCCCGACGGCCGGGCCGCCGTGGTGGTGGCCACCGGCGCCGGCATCGCCGACCTGTTCGGCGCCGAGGGCGCCACCGTGGTGCCGGCCAACCCGTCCACCGGCGAGCTGCTCGACGCCATCCGGGCCACCGGCGCCGCCCGGGTGGTGGTGCTGCCCAACGACCCCAACACCCAGTCGGTGGCGAGCGCCGCCGCCCGGGAGGCGCACCGGCTCGGGGTGAAGGTCAGCGTGGTGCCCACCCGGTCCCCGGTGCAGGCCCTCGCCGCCCTCGCCGTGCGCGACCCGAAGCGCCGCTTCGAGGACGACGTCATCGCCATGGCCGAGGCCGCCGGCGCCTGCCGCTACGCCGAGGTCTGCCACGCGAGCAAGGAGGCGCTCACCGTCGCCGGGCCGTGCCGGCCGGGCGACGTGCTGGCGCTGGTCGAGGGGGAGGTTCACCTCATCGGCGCCGATCTCCTGGCCACCTGCACCGCCGTGGTCGACCGGATGCTCGGCGGCGGCGGCGAGCTGGTCACCCTGCTCTGCGGGGCGGACGCCCCGGCCGGGCTGGCCGACCGGGTACGCGAGCACGTCGAGCGGTCCTGGCCGTTCGTCGAGGTGCAGGCTTACGAGGGTGGGCAGCCGCACTATCCGCTCCTGGTGGGGGTCGAATGACGAGCGAACCGGCGACGGTCGACACGCCGCTCAAGAAGCTGGTCGGGGAGCGCACCGCCAAGGCCCTGGCGAGCCACCTCGACCTGCACACCGCCGGCGACCTGATCTACCACTTCCCCCGCCGCTACGACGAGCGCGGCGAGCACACCGACATCCGCTCGCTGGACGTGGGGGAGCAGGTCACCGTGCTGGCCCAGGTGCAGCGCACCGCGGTCCGGCCGATGCGGCAACGCCGGGGCAACCTGCTGGAGGTCACCGTCGGCGACGGCTCCGGCGGGGTGCTCACCTGCACCTTCTTCGGCAACCAGGCGTGGCGGGAGCGGGAGCTGCGCCCCGGTCGCTGGGGGCTGTTCGCCGGCAAGGTCACCGAGTTCCGGGGCAAGCGGCAGCTCAACGGCCCCGAGTACGTGCTGCTCGGCGAGGGCGGCGACGGCGAGGCCGCGGCCAACGAGGAGATCGAGGAGTTCGCCGGGGCGCTCATCCCGGTCTACCCGGCCGCGGCGGCCGTGCCGACCTGGGTGATCGCCCGCTGCGTGCGGGTGGTGCTGGACACCTTCACTCCGCCGGACGACCCGCTGCCGGCGACCGTGCGGGCCAGCCGCAACCTGGTCGGCATCGGCGCCGCGCTGCGCGAGATCCACCGGCCCTCCAGCAAGGAGGAGCTGTACCGGGCGCGCCGCCGGCTCAAGTGGGACGAGGCGTTCGCCGTGCAGCTCACCCTGGTGCAGCGCAAGCACCGGGCGGCGGCCTGGCCGGCGAAGGCCCGGCCGGCGAAGCCGGGTGGGCTGTTGGACGCGTTCGACGCCCGGCTGCCCTACGAGCTGACCTCCGGCCAGCAGGTCGTCGGCCGGGAGATCGCGGCCGACCTGGCGACCGCGCACCCGATGCACCGGCTGCTCCAGGGCGAGGTGGGCTCCGGCAAGGCGCAACCGCTCGACGCTCAAGTTCTGACGCCTACCGGCTTCCGTCTCATGGGCGAGTTGGCGGTCGGCGACGAAGTGATCGCGGCTGACGGTGAAACGACAACGATCGTTGGTGTCTACCCGCAAGGAGAACGCGATGTCTACCGACTGAATTTGTCCGACGGATCATCGGTGGAATGTGATCTCGATCATCTGTGGGCGGTCAACACTACCGTCCGAAGAGACCGCGGAAATCCACTGAAGGCTCTCACGACCGGCGAGATCGCGGCCGATCTGAAGGTGGCAAGCGGGTCTTCCAAATGGTACCTGCCGATGATCGCACCGCCCGAACTCGACTGCTTCCTCGATCGTCCGCTCGACCCATACCTTCTCGGCGTGCTCATCGGCGATGGCTGTCTGCGAAATGGCCGGGTGATGGTCACCACCTCCGACGCGGAGATCGTTTGCGAGACGATTGCTCGCCTGCCCGGCGGCTGCCACCTTGCGAAGCCTGACTACAGCCGGAAGTATGACTGGTTCATCGTGGGATGCCGACGTGGCAAGAACCCGGTGATTGAGCTTCTCACGTCCCTCGGCCTCATGGGGCACGCTGCCCATGACAAGTTCATTCCGCCTGCCTACCTTGTCGCTCCTGTCGCCGTACGACATCTCCTTCTACAGGGCCTCCTGGATACGGACGGGACCATAGACCGGAGGTCAGGATCGAACGTTTCCTTCCTGACTGCCTCCGAGCGGCTTGCATCAGGCGTCCGATGGCTTGTCCAGTCATTGGGTGGAACCTGCCGTATCCACTCCGTGGCGAAGGTCGGGCGGCAATATTTCCAGGCGAGCATTCGACTTCCGAACGAGTTTCCGCCGTTTCGGCTCCAGCGCAAGGCGGCTCTCGTTCGAACGAGAACCAAGTACGCCGAGCCGGTGCGCGCGATCCGGTCGGTCGAATATGCTGGCAGGAAGCAAATGCAGTGCATATCCATCGCACACTCCAGTCAGCTGTATGTGACTGACGGCTTCGTCGTCACGCACAACACCGTGGTGGCGTTGCGGGCCATGCTCCAGGTGGTCGACGCGGGCGGGCAGGCCGCGCTGCTCGCCCCGACCGAGGTGCTCGCCGCCCAGCACCACCGGGGCATGCTCGACCTGCTCGGCCCCCTCGCGCAGGCCGGCGAGCTGGGCGCCGCCGACGACGCCACCCGGGTCGAGCTGATCACCGGCTCGCTCGGCGCGGCCGCCCGGCGGCGGGCGCTCGCCGAGGTGGCCGAGGGGCGCGCCGGCATCGTGCTCGGCACCCACGCCCTGCTCTACGAGGGGGTCGACTTCCACGACCTGGGGCTGGTGGTGGTCGACGAGCAGCACCGGTTCGGCGTGGAGCAGCGGGACGCGCTGCGGGCCAAGGCCGACCAGCCGCCGCACGTGCTGGTGATGACCGCCACCCCGATCCCGCGCACGGTCGCCATGACCGTCTACGGCGACCTGGAGATCTCCACCCTGTCCCAGCTGCCGCAGGGTCGCTCGCCGATCGCCTCGCACGTGGTGCCGGCCGCCGAGAAGCCGGCCTTCCTCGACCGGGCCTGGCGCCGGCTGCGCGAGGAGGTCGGCAAGGGACACCAGGCGTACGTGGTCTGCCCGCGGATCGGGGAGGGCCCGGCCTCGGACGAGGAGGCGCCGCGGGAGGACGACAGCGGCCGCCGGCCCCCGCTGGCGGTGACCGAGGTGGCCCCGCTGCTCGCCGAGGGGCCGCTGCACGGGCTGCGGATCGGGGTGCTGCACGGGCGGCTGCCGGCCGACGAGAAGGACGCGGTGATGCGCTCCTACGCCGCCGGTGACCTGGACGTGCTGGTGGCGACCACGGTGGTCGAGGTGGGCGTGAACGTGCCCAACGCCACCGTGATGATCGTGCTGGACGCCGACCGGTTCGGCGTCTCCCAGCTGCACCAGCTGCGCGGCCGGGTGGGCCGGGGCTCCGCCGCCGGCCTCTGCCTGCTGGTCACCGAGGCTATGGAGGGGTCCCCGGCCCGGGAACGGCTCGACGCGGTCGCCTCCACCACGGACGGGTTCAAGCTCGCCGAGCTGGATCTGGAGCAGCGCCGGGAGGGCGACGTGCTGGGCGCCACCCAGTCCGGCCGCCGGTCCCACCTGCGGCTGCTGTCGCTGCTGCGCGACACCGACCTGATCCGGGACGCCCGGGCCGAGGCCATCACCCTGGTCGAGGAGGATCCGGAGCTGGCCGGGCACCCGGCGCTGGCCGCCTCGGTGGCCGCCCTGGTCGACGAGGAACGGGCCGAATACCTGGAGAAGGGCTGATCCGGCCGTCCCCACCGGGTGGCGGGCCGGGCCTAGGCTCGGGCGATGTCCACTCTCTCCCTCGACCGTGGCGTGCTCCTGGTGGCCCGTGGCGACGACCTCCAGGTGGAGCGCGTCGCCGGCCGGGCCGATGCCGGATCGCCCTGCACGCCATCGACCCGGTTCCAGATCGCCTCGATCAGCAAGCAGATGGCGGCCGCCGCCGTGCTGCTCCTCGCCGAGCGGGGCGCGCTGCGCCTGGATGATCCGATCGGTCGCTGGCTGCCGGACCCGCCGGCGGCCTGGTCCGGGATCACCCCGCACCACCTGCTCACCCACACCTCCGGTCTGGGTCATTGGGAGGACTACCCGATGATCGACCTGGCCGCGCCGGCCGAGCCGGACAAGTTGCTGGCCGTCTTCGCCGGCCTGCCGCCGTTGTTCGCCCCCGGGACCCGCTGGCACTACAGCAGTCCCGGCTACGTCCTGCTGGCCCGGGCGGTCGAGCGCGCGTCCGGCCGGCCGTACGCGGCGTTCCTCGCCGAGGAGGTCTTCGCGCCGCTGGGCATGACGGGCAGCTTCGCCGGTGCCGCCGCCGGGCGGGACGACGTGGCGACGGGGCACGAGGGCGGCCGGCCGGTGCCGTCCTGGGACCTGGACACGGTGAGCATGGGCGCCGGGGACGTCTGGTGCACCGGGGCGGATCTGCTCACCTGGCTGGACGTGCCGCGCCGGGGCCGGCTGCTCAGGCCCGCCGCGGTGGCCGCGATGACCGCCCCGCACGCGCCCACCGGCCGCCCGGGCGAGTCGTACGGCTACGGCTGGTTCGTCGGCACGCTGGCCGGGGAGCGGGCGGTCCACCACTCCGGGGACAACGGCGGCTACAAGGCGTTCGCCGGCTGGTTCCCCGACTCGGACCGCCGCCTGGTGCTGCTGACCAACCAGGCCGAGGTCGATGTCACGCTGGTGGAGGCGGTGCTGCGATGAGCCGAGGGCGCGCCGACCGGGTGGCCGGCGCGCCCTCGGGTCGGGCGGACGTCAGGCGGTGAAGCGGATCCGCCGCCGTCGGGTCACGACGAAGAGCACCGCGCCGGCCGCCACCAGGGCACCGGCCACGGCGGCCATGACGCCGGCCGCCGCGCCGGTCACCGGCAGGGCCGGCTCCCCGCCACCGCTGCCACCGGAGTCCTGCTCGGGCGCGTAGATCGCCTCCAGCTCCAGGTCCAGGTCGGGCAGGGCCACGGTGGCCTGCTCGTCCCTGCCGGCCTTGAAGGTCACCTTCTCGGTCCCGCCCGGCGCGACCGTCCGGGTCTCGGTGCGCCCGCCGTAGGTCAGCTCGGCCTTCACCGGCAGGCCACCCTTGGGGTTGGCCACGGTGAGGGTGAAGGTGTCGCAGTCGGCCCTGGTGGCCACTGTCGGCAGCGGGCAGTCCTCCGGGCGCTGCCAGGAGTAGCTGCCCTTGTCCAGCACCTTGCCGTCGACCAGCACCTCGACGGTGCCGGCGTTCGCGGCCGGGACGACGGTGTCGGTGTTCGCCTTGCCCGGCTCGACGGTCACCTTCTTCGACCAGCCGTTCGCGCCGCGCACCTCGAACTCGACCGGGTAGCGGCTCAGGCTGCCGTCGTTGCTCAGCGCCACGGTGACCGTGCCGTCGCAGTTGGACGTGAAGAGCGAGGCGGGGTTGGTGCAGCCGCGGTTGCCGCCGTTGTACCAGCCCTGCGGACCGTGCGACCGGTTGCCGGGTGCGCCGGGGCCGCCGAGCTTGAGGTTGCCGTAGCGCTTGCCGTCCTCGGTCAGCGGGTCGATGACCTGTCTGGTGCCACCCCAGATGAGGTCCACCTGGGTGTTGCAGTCGGGCAGGTCGACCTTGAGGTCGATCGAGGTCTTCGTGCCGCCGATCCAGTCGCTGGCCGGGGTGCCGTACACGTACTGCGGGGTGGCGAACCGCGGCCGCGGGGCGAAGTACGAGACGAGGGTGAACCACTGCCTGCCCGCGCCGCAGAGCGGCAGGTCACCGTCGAGCTTGACCGTGGCGGTGCCCTTCGGGCCGTCGAAGGTGTGGCTGTAGGTCGCCTTGTCGAGGTCCACGCACTTCGGCGCCGGGGCGCAGGGCGCGTCCCGGGTCAGGTCGACGGTGCCGGTGTCGGTGTGGTCCTTGCCGTTCTGCTTCCACAGCGCGTAGATGGTCAGCGAGGCCGACCGGGTGTCGCCGGGCACCCGCTGGACCGCCTGGACCGAGCCGCCGTCGGGGACGACCGTGCCCTCCAGCGGGATGGCGGACGCGCCCTCGACGGCGACGGTCACGTCGGTCTTCGGGTTCGGGGTGACCTGCTGGAGCGTGGCGGCCTTGTCCCGCTCGCTGTTCTCCACCGTCTAGGTGAGGACCCGCTCGCCGGTGAGCTGGTTGCAGGCGGAGGTGGCGTGGACGGTGGTGTGGTGGGCGCTGGCGGGTGCGGAGACCGCCACGGCCCGGCGAGGCCGAGCAGGGCGGCGCCCAGCACGGCGAGCGGTCGCCGTGGCGACAGCCTGGTACGGATCACGGGTACTCCCGGATTGAGGGGTTCGGGGTGGTCGCGTCGGCCGGGGGCGCCCGGGGTTGCGGGGGCGGCGCCGTCCCGACGCCGGTGCCGGCGAGGCGAGCCGACAACCGGGCAGACCCTAGCGAAATCGACACCGCGGGCGTTACCGCAATCGACAGCTCGTAAAGGGTCTGTGATGAATTTGAGATCATTGATATACGGCAGGTGAGCGCCCGTCGCGCCGGGTGGTCCCCCCGGCCCCGTCCGACGGTCGCGTAGCGTCAGGGGCATGTGCGGGAGCAGAGGGTGACCCGGATCGTGGCGGGGACGCTCGGCGGCCGGCGGATCGCCGCGCCGCCCGGCGCCGGCACCCGGCCGACCTCGGACCGGGTCCGGGAGGCGCTGTTCAGCGCGGTGCAGGCCGAGCTGGATCTCGACGGGGCCCGCGTCGCCGATCTCTACGCCGGTTCCGGCGCGGTCGGGTTGGAGGCGCTGTCCCGGGGTGCCTCGCACGTGCTGCTCGTCGAGTCGGACGCCCGGGCGGCCCGGGTCATCCGGGAGAACATCGCCGTGCTCGGCGCCGCCCCGGCCGCCCGCCTGGTCACCGGCAAGGTGGCCACCGTGCTCGCCGCCGGTCCGGAGGGCGGGCGGTACGACGTGGTCTTCGCCGACCCGCCCTACGCCGTACCCGGCGAGGAGATCAGCGCGATGCTGGCCGCGCTGGTCGGCGGCGGCTGGCTGACCCCGGGCGCCCTGGTGGTCGTCGAGCGGTCCAGCCGCACCGGCCCGGTCGAGTGGGTGGAAGGCATCACTGCCGAGCGCAGCCGCCGCTACGGCGAGACCAGCCTTTGGTACGGTCGCCGATCATGAGACGTGCGGTCTGTCCGGGCTCGTTCGACCCGGTCACCAACGGACACCTCGACATCATCGGCCGGGCGAGCCGGCTCTTCGACGAGGTGATCGTCGGTGTGCTGGTCAACCAGTCGAAGCAGGGGCTCTTCACGGTCGAGGAGCGGATCGACATGCTCCGCGAGGTGACCGCCTCGTACGACAACGTGCGGGTCGAGTCGTTCCGCGGCCTGCTGGTCGACTTCTGCCGCGCCCAGCACGCGAGCGTGCTGATCAAGGGCCTGCGCGCGGTCAGCGACTTCGACTACGAGCTCCAGATGGCCCAGATGAACATCGGCCTGGCCGGCGTCGAGACGCTCTTCATGCCGACCAACCCGCTCTACTCCTTCCTCTCCTCCAGCCTGGTCAAGGACGTGGCCAAGTGGGGCGGGGACATCTCCGCGCACGTCCCCGACGTGGTCCGCGAGGAGCTCGTGGCGCGGCTGCGCCCCTGACGCGGGCCGGGCCCGGTGGGCGACGCGCCGGGCGGGGGCGGGTGGCGCGGCGTTGGCCGACGCGTTACATGATGTGTGCAGCGCCGAACCCGGGTGCAGGCCGCATCATGAAGGTCGGCCGACGAACGACAGGAGTGAGGTACCGGTGGACCCGCTCGATCGCATCGACGAACTGATCGCCATGGTGGAGCAGGCGCGCTCCGTTCCGATGTCGCGCAACAACTGCATGGTCGACCGGGGTGAGATGATCGCCGCCCTCGACGAGCTGCGCGTGGAGCTTCCCGCCGACCTGCGCCGGGCCGCCGCGCTGCTGGAGGAGCGGGACAAGATCATGGAGGCCGGCAAGCGCGAGGCCGACCGGATCATCAGCGAGGGTGAGGCGGAACACGCCCGCCTGGTCTCGGTCAACGAGATCACCGTCTCCGCCGAGCACGAGGGCGCCCGAATCATCGCCGAAGCCCGGGCCGAGGCCCAGCGCCTGCGCGAGGAGGTCGACGACTACGTCGACACCGCCCTGGCCAACTTCGAGCAGTTCCTGACCCGGGCGCTCGCCTCGATAGAGCGCGGCCGGGACAAGATGCACGCGCTGCGTGAGATCGGCACCTTCGCTGGGGACGAGGCGGATCGCCCGCTACCCTTCTGAGCGGCACGCGGGGGCCGGCAGCCGACAGCCGGCAGCCGACGGGCCGGGGCGGCGACGCCCCCGGTTCGACGGTCCGCCGGTCGTCCAGGTAACCTTTTTTGTCGGCCACTCACCGGCCGGAGTCTGACTATGCCCAAACACTCGCCAAGCCAACTCGACCCCAGGTCGCCGCTGGTCCTCGACACGAGGGACCTGCCGCGTCGGCCTGGCGCGTTGCGTACGGTCAAGCGCGTGGTGCCGGCACCGGCGGACCTCGGCGTGGAGTTGATCACCGTGCCAGAGGGTGCGGACCTCGACCTCGACCTGAGGTTGGAGTCGGTGTCCGAGGGCGTGCTCGTCTCCGGGACCGTCACCGGTCCCGTCAAGGGCGAGTGCGGTCGCTGCCTGCGCGAGATCGACGACTCGGTGGCCGTGACGATCCAGGAGCTGTACGCGTACGAGAACAGCACCACGGACGACACGACCGACGAGGACGAGGTGGGCCGGATGCAGGGCGATCTGATCGACCTGGAGCCGGCGCTGCGGGACGCGGTGGTGCTCGCACTGCCGACCAACCCGCTCTGCCGGGAGGACTGCCCAGGCTTGTGCCCCGACTGCGGGGTGCACTGGGACGATCTGCCGGCCGACCACAGCCATCAGCAGATCGACCCGCGTTGGGCGGGCCTGTCGCAACTGACCCGTAAAGAGGAGTAAGAACCGTGGCCGTCCCCAAGCGCAAGATGTCGCGCAGCAACACCCGCGCCCGCCGGGCGAACTGGAAGGCCACGGCGGTCGCGACCGTGTCCTGCCCGCAGTGCAAGTCGGCCAAGCTGCCGCACGCCGCCTGCTCCGTCTGCGGCACCTACAACGGCCGTCAGGTCCTCGAGGTCTGACCGCCGAGTGACGTCCCCGACCACTGGTCGGGTGGCGCACGCACCAAGGCTCTCGCCCGGTGCCCCGGCTCCCTCCGCCGCCGGCCGTTCCCCGGCCGGCACGGCGACGGAGCCGGGCACCGCGCGGATCGCCGTCGACCTCCTCGGCGGGGACGATGCTCCCGCCGTCGTGGTTGACGGCGCTCTGCGGGCGGTGCGTACCGACCCTGACCTGCACCTGCTGCTCGTCGGACCGACCGAGGTCGCCGACGGGCTGATCGGTGCGCTCGACCCGGAGCAGCGCACCCGGGTCACCGTCCGCCCGGTGCGGACCGTCGTCGGCATGGCCGACCATCCCACCGCCGCGCGCGGGGAGAGCACCGTCCGCGCCGCCGTGCACGCCGTCCGCGACGGGTTCGCCGACGCGCTCGTCTCCGCCGGCTCGACCGGCGCCACCGTCACCGCCGCCGCGCTCGGCCTCGGTCGCTGGACCGGGGTACGCCGGCCCGCCCTGGTCGCCACCCTGCCCGCCGTCGAAGGGCCGGTGGTGCTGCTGGACGTCGGCGGCACGCTGGAACCCGGACCCGCCACCCTGGCCCGGCACGCCGTGCTCGGCGCCGCCTACGCGGCCGTGGCCCACGGCGTCACCGCCCCTCGGGTCGGGCTGCTCTCCGTCGGCACCGAGGCGGGCAAGGGCGACCGGCTGCGCCGCTCCGCCGACCCCGCCCTCGCCGCCGTGCCCCTGCCCTGCGGCGCCCGCTACGTCGGCCTGGTCGAGGGGTACGACGTCTCCCTCGGCGCCCGCGCTGACGTGGTGGTGACCGACGGCTTCACCGGCAACGTGCTGCTCAAGGCCATCGAGGGCGCGTACGCGATGGCCGGCGGGCCCCCGGCGAGCGGCGGCGCACCGCGCGCGGCGGCCCTGCTCGGGGTGGCCGGCACCGTGGTGGTCTGCCACGGCGCGGCCCGGCCCGAGGACGTCGCCTCGGGCATCGCCCTCGCCGCCCACCTGTGGCGCCGCGGCGCCACCGACACCGTCTCGACCCTGCTCGACGACGTTCCGCACGATCCCGCACCTGACCGCAGAGACACCGAGGTAGCACCATGACCAACGACAAGCGGCGGCGTGCTCCCGTCGGCCACCTGGAGGCGGCCTTCGGGGTGTCGCTCGATCCGGAACTGCTGGAGCGCGCGCTGACCCACCGCTCCTACGCCTACGAGAACGGTGGCCTGCCCACCAACGAGCGGCTGGAGTTTCTCGGCGACTCGGTCCTCGGCGTGGTGATCACCACGGCGCTCTTCCACAACCACCCGGACCTGCCCGAGGGGCAGCTCGCCAAGCTGCGGGCCAGCGTGGTCAACATGCGCGCGCTCGCCGATGTGGCGCGCGGCCTCGGCCCGGACGGGCTGGGCGCGTACCTGCTGCTCGGCAAGGGCGAGGAGGCCACCGGCGGCCGGGACAAGGCCAGCATCCTGGCCGACACCCTGGAGGCGCTGCTCGGCGCGATCTACCTCCAGTACGGCCTGGACACCGCGGCCCTCGTGATCCACCGCCTGTTCGACCCGCTGATGGCGGAGTCGGCCGGCCGGGGCGCGGCGCTCGACTGGAAGACCAGCCTCCAGGAGCTGACCGCGGCCCTGGCGCTGGGCGTCCCGGAATACCGGATCGAGGGCACCGGCCCGGACCACCTCAAGACCTTCACGGCCTGGGTGGTGGTGGCCGGTAACCGCTACGGCGGCGCGGAGGGGCGCAGCAAGAAGGAGGCCGAGCAGCGGGCCGCCGAGTCGGCCTGGCGGATGCTGACCGAGCAGGCCGAGGCGGAGGCCGCCGCGAAGGCCGCCGCCGACGGGGCCGAGCCGGCGGGCGACCCCGCCGAGACCGGTGCCGGCCGTGCCTGAGCTGCCCGAGGTCGAGACCGTCCGGCAGGGGCTGGCCCAGTGGGTCGTCGGCCGGCGTATCACCTCCGTCGAGGTGCGCCACCCCCGGGCGGTCCGCCGGCACGAGCCGGGCGGCGAGCATTTCGCCGACGTACTGGCCGGTCGGACGATCACGGACGTGCGGCGCCGGGGCAAGTACCTGTGGTTGCCGCTGGACAGCGGGGACGCCCTCATCGGGCACCTCGGCATGTCCGGCCAGCTGCTGCTCCAGCCGGTCGGTGCGGCCGACGAGCTGCACCTGCGGGTCCGGTTCCGGTTCGCCGACGACGGCCCGGAGTTGCGCTTCGTCGACCAGCGCACGTTCGGCGGGCTGTCGGTCTCCGAGGGCGGGGCCGAGCTGCCGGCCGAGATCGCGCACATCGCCCGGGACCCGATGGACCCGGAGTTCTCCGACGCCGGCTTCGTGGCGGCGCTGCGGAAGCGGCGGACCGAGGTGAAGCGGGCGCTGCTCGACCAGACGCTGATCTCCGGCGTCGGCAACATCTACGCCGACGAGGCGCTGTGGCGGGCCAAGCTGCACGGCACCCGGCCGACCGACGCGCTGACCGGTCCGGCGGCCGCCCGGCTGCTCGGTCACGTCCGCGACGTGCTCGGCGAGGCGATCAAGCAGGGCGGCACCAGCTTCGACGAGCTCTACGTCGACGTCAACGGCCAGAGCGGCTACTTCGACCGGTCGCTGAACGCGTACGGCCGGGAGGGGGAGCCCTGCCCGCGGTGCGGGACGCCGATCCGGCGCGAGGCGTTCATGAACCGTTCGTCCTACAGTTGCCCGCGCTGCCAGCCCCGCCCCCGGGTCAGCCTCCGGGGATGACCCCGAGCCGGCTCGGGGTTGCGCCGGTGTGCCTCGCCGGCCGCTGCCCGGCGGGTCCCCGGGTCGTACCCTGAAAAGCCCTTTCTGTCCGGTTGGCCGACCGGTTTCCGGCCGCCCGGTTGGAGCCGACCGGATGGGGGACGAGCCGGGGCCGTTCCCCGATGCCGGCGCCCGGCCTGCTCCCTAGCGTCAGCAGACGTCGGCACAGGGCCGACGTCTGGAGGGGATCCCAGGTATGGGCAGGCGACCGGTGACCGTGCGGCTGGCACGGTGGAGTGCGGAGCATCCGTGGCGGGCCATCGCGCTCTGGGTGGTGTTCGTGGCGGTGTGCTTCGTCGGCGGCAACGCCGCCGGCCTCAACGAGGCGACCGACGACGACCAGGCGATCGGCGAGTTCGGGCGGGCCCAGCTGATCGTCGACAGCGGTGGCTTCCACGAGCCGGCCACCGAGAACGTGCTGATCACGCCCCGCTCGGGCACGCTCGACCCGGCCGCCGCGAAGGCCGCGGCCGACGACGCGGCGGCCCGGCTGCGGCAGGTCGACGGGGTGACCTCGGTGGGGGCGCCGATGCCGTCCCGGGACGGCAACGCGGTGCTCGTGCCGATCACCATGTCGGGCGACCCGGAGACCGCCTCCGACCGGGTGCAGCCGCTGCGCGACACCACCGCGAAGGTCCAGGAGGCGCACCCGGCGCTGCGGGTCGAGCAGGTCGGCGGCCCGTCGATCGGCCAGGCGCTCGACGACACTCTCGGCAAGGACTTCAAGCGGGCGGAACTGCTCAGCCTGCCGGTCACCCTGGCCATCCTGATCATCGCGTTCGGCGCGCTGATCGCGGCCGGCGTGCCGGTGCTGCTCGCGCTCTCCTCGGTGGCCGCGGCCATGGGGCTCTCCACCCTCGCCTCGCACCTGGTGCCGGCCACCGACACCACGGCCAGCGTGATCCTGCTGATCGGCATGGCGGTCGGCGTGGACTACTCGCTCTTCTACGTCCGGCGCGAACGCGAGGAGCGGGCCAAGGGCCGCTCCGGGCTCGACGCGGTGGAGATCGCGGCGGAGACCTCCGGGCACGCCGTGGTGGTCTCCGGCACCGCCGTGATCATCTCGATGGCCGGGCTGCTGCTCGCCCAGGACGCCATCTTCTCGTCGCTCGCCGTCGGCTCGATCCTGGTGGTCGCGGTCGCGGTGATCGGTTCGCTGACCGTGCTGCCGGCGCTCCTGGCCAAGCTGGGCCGCTGGGTCGACCGGCCCCGGGTGCCGCTGCTGTGGCGGCTCACCGCGCCGCGCGTCGGGCGGCACGGCCAGCCGGCCCGGCCCCGGTTCTGGCCGGCCGTGCTGAAGCCCGCGCTGCGCGCGCCGCTGGCCACCCTGGTGGTCTCGGTCGGGCTGCTGCTGGCCCTGGCCGCCCCGGCGCTGGGCATGAAGCTGAAGTTCCCCGGCATGGAGGACGTGCCCCGCACCACGGCGGCCATGCAGGCGTACGACCGGCTCACCGCGGCCTTCCCGAGCAACGGCACCAGCCACACCGTGGCGGTGCGGGCGCCGGCCGAGCAGGCCGACCGGGTGCGGGCCGCGCTGACCGGGCTGGCCGACCGGGCCGCCGCCGACCCGCTCTTCGCGCCGGCCGAGGGGGACGGCCCGAAGATCCAGGTGTCGGCCGACCGGCGGGTGTCGGTGCTGGAGGTGGCCACGCCGTACGCCAGCCGCACCGACGAGGCGTCCCGCTCCCTGCACGAGCTGCGCCGGGACCTGGTGCCGGCCGCGCTGGGCGGCATCCCCGGCGTCGAGTACGCGGTCGGCGGCGGGGTGGCGGCCAGCGAGGACTACGCGGACCACATCTGGGCGAAGCTGCCCCTGGTGGCGGCCTTCGTGCTGGCGCTGACCTTCCTGGTGATGGCCTGGACGTTCCGGTCGGTGGTGGTGGCGCTCACCTCGATCCTGCTGAACCTGCTCTCCGCGGGTGCCGCGTACGGCCTGCTGGTGCTGGTCTTCCAGGGCGACTGGGCGGAGGGGCTGCTCGGCTTCACCTCGATGGACGCGATCGTCACCTGGCTGCCGATGTTCCTGTTCGTGGTCCTGTTCGGGCTCTCCATGGACTACCACGTCTTCGTGGTCAGCCGGATCCGCGAGGGGATCCGCCAGGGGATGTCGAACAAGGACGCGGTGGCGTACGGGATCACCTCCTCGGCGGGGGTGGTGACCAGCGCGGCGATCGTCATGGTCGGGGTCTTCTCGATCTTCGCGACGCTGAGCACCATCGACTTCAAGCAGCTCGGCATCGGGCTGGCCGCGGCGATCCTGCTGGACGCCACGATCATCCGGGCGGTGGTGCTGCCCTCGTTGATGACCCTGCTGGGCGACGCGAACTGGTGGGCGCCGCGGTTCCTGCGCGGCCGGGCGGCGACCCCGCCCGCCGAGCCGCCCGCGCCGGCCCCGGAGCTGGTCGGCGCGCGCTGACGGGGGAACGGGGGAGGGCGGGCCGATCCGGCCCGCCCTTCGTCGTGTGACCGGGGCGTCACGGCAGGATTAATCGACGCGGGGGCGGGGCATGTGGGCGGCCATGGACGAACAGCTCACGCCGGCGGCCCGTCGTCGCGCCCCGGCCCTCGCAGCCCTCCGGAGCGCGTCATGAGCACCGACGTGCGGACCGGCACCGTACGGACCAACGTCCCGGCCCGCCTGGACCGGCTGCCGTGGTCCCGCTGGCACTGGATGATCGTGATCGGCCTCGGCACGGTGTGGATCCTCGACGGCCTCGAGGTGACCATCGTCGGCAACCTGTCCGGCAAGCTGGCCGAGCCGGGCAGCGGCCTGAGCATCACCCAGAGCCAGGTCACCGGCCTGGCCGCCGCGCTCTACGTGGCCGGCGCCTGCACCGGCGCGCTCTTCTTCGGCTGGCTCACCGACCGGTTCGGCCGCAAGAAGCTGTTCCTGCTAACCCTCGGGCTCTACCTGGTCGCCACCGCGCTGACCGCGCTCTCCTTCGACACCTGGTGGTTCTTCCTGTTCCGGTTCCTCACCGGCATGGGCATCGGCGGCGAGTACGCGGCCATCAACTCGGCGATCGACGAGCTGATCCCGGCGCGGCACCGCGGCCGGATCGACATCATCATCAACGGCACCTTCTGGCTCGGCGCGGCGCTCGGCGCGTTGCTGACCGTGCCGCTGCTCAACGGACTGCCGACCAACCTCGGCTGGCGGGTCGCCTTCGGTCTGGGCGCGGTGCTCGGCGTGGTGATTCTGCTGGTCCGCCGGCACGTCCCGGAGAGCCCACGCTGGCTGTTCATCCACGGGCGGGCCGACGAGGCGAACCATCTGGTCGACTCGGTCGAGGCCGAGGTGAAGCGGGAGACCGGCAAGGAGCTCACCGAGGCCGACAACTGGATCGAGATCAGGCAGCGGAAGAGCACCAACTTCCTGGAGATCGCGAAGACCCTGTTCGCCCGCTACCCCAAGCGCGCCACGCTCGGCTTCGCCCTCTTCATCGGGCAGGCGTTCCTCTACAACGCGATCACCTTCGGCTTCGCCCAGATCCTGCAGACCTTCTTCGAGGTCCCGCCGGGCAACAGCGGCTACTACTTCGCGGTGATCGCGGTCGGCAACCTGCTCGGCCCGCTGCTGCTGGGCCGCCTCTTCGACACCGTCGGCCGGGTGCCGATGATCGCCGGCTCGTACATCGGCTCGGGCGTGCTGCTGCTCGGCACCGCCTGGCTGTTCCACTCGGGCGTGCTCAACGCGGTGACCATGACCGCCTGCTGGTGCGTGGTGCTCTTCTTCGCCTCGGCCGGCGCCAGCGCCGCGTACCTGACGGTCAGCGAGATCTTCCCGATGGAGACCCGGGCCATGGCCATCGCGTTCTTCTACGCGCTCGGCACGGCCGCCGGCGGCATCACCGGCCCGCTGCTCTTCGCCAAGCTGGTCGGCACCGGCAAGGTCGGCGACACCGTGGTCGCCTTCGTCGTCGGCGCCATCGTCATGATCATCGGCGGTCTGGTGGAACTGACCCTCGGCGTCAAGGCCGAGGGGAAGTCCCTGGAGGACCTCGCCACCCCGCTCAGCGCCGAGCACGCCGGCATCCCGGGGCAGCGCGGTGCCGGCGCCCCCGCGCCGGTCACCGGCGGCGCCCCCGGCTGACCGCCGCCGCTCCCCACGACGCCGCCCCCGCCCACCCGGGCCGGGGGCGGCGTCGATGCCTGAGGGGTACGCGCACCGCGCCGTTCCCCGGCCCCCGCCGGCTTCCGCAGCGTCGGCGGGTGGTTCAGGACAGCGTGCAGGGTTCGCGCCAGGCGTCGAGTTTGCGGTCCTTGAGAATGGAGGCGAAGCCGTAGCCGACCGTGGTGACGCAGAACCGTGCCGGGTCGCCGGTGTATTCCACGTGGAAGACCGGCTTCTGCTCGTCGGTGAAGGGGAGCAGCTTGTCGCACCCGCCGCGGCGGACGCACTCCTGGTTCACCGCGAAGTCGAAGTCGGGAGCGAGCGCCGCCACCTGCGGCAGGTCGTCGACCAGCCCGGGGGAGAGCTCCAGCCGCCGGGCCAGGGCGGCCAGCCGCCGGTTGAACAGCAACTGGTCGTCGAAGGAGAGCGGGAAGCCGGAGCGGTGGAGGTAGCCGTCGGCGTCGTCGAACGCCGCCGCGCCGAAGCCCTTGCCCCGGCAGAGCCGCAGCCGGTCGGCCAGCACCGGCTCCAGCGAGTCCCACCGGCGGACGTCCAGCCACCGGCTGCCGGGCCGGCCCGGCACCGCCGCCCCGCGTACCGCCGCCGGGAAGCGGCTGGCGTCCGGGTCGGTGGCCGCGTACGTGCCGACCCGGACCTGGCAGACCAGGCGGCGGTTGCGGGCGCGCAGCGCGGCGGTCTCGCCGGAGGTGGTCCGCACCGGGTCGAGCAGGAAGACGTCGGCCTCGACGGTGACGTCCAGCCGGCCGGTGAGCTGCCACTGCCACTGCCAGTGCCCGGCCTGTGCGGCCGGCCACGGGGTGGGTGCCCCGGGCGGGACGAGCGGCTCACGGCAGGCCGGCATCGGGGCGAGCAGCAGCACCGTCAGCAACACCGCCACGCCCCGGCGCGGCCCACGTCGGCGGACGCGGACCGGCCGGGGCGACACGGCCCACGCCGGCCGGATCCGCATCGACAGCTCCCGGGTCGCGGGCGGCACCCCGCCCCCTGCCGGTACGTCTCCGGCGGCCCCGGTGCGCCGGCCACCGGGCCGGCACGGCTCAGGCGTCCCCGGCGTACCTCACCGGGTCAACGAGCGCGGGCCCGGTGACGACGCGCCACGCTCAGCGCGGGGTGCCGAAGTCCTGCGTCCAGTACGGCCCGTTGCTGCGCGCCACGCCCACGCCGATCTCGGTGAACGAGCAGTTCAGGATGTTCGCCCGGTGGCCCGAGGAGTTCATCCAGGCGTCCATCACCGCGGCCGGGCTCTGCTGGTTCCAGGCCACGTTCTCGCCGTACGACCGCCAGGCGTAGCCGACCCGGTCGAGCCGGTCGCCCACGTCGCTGCCGTCGCTGCCGTCGTGCGACATGGTCTTGTGGTCGGCCTGGTCCTGGCTGTGCCGCTGGGCGGCGAGCATCAGCTTGTCGTCGATGGTCAGCGCCTTGCAGCCGGCCTTGGCCCGCTCTTGGTTGACCAGCTCGACGACCTCCCGCAGCTCGGCGCTGATGCCCTTGGTCGAGGTCGTGTTGGCGCCGGTGCTGCTCGGCGCCGTGCTCCGCGACAGTTGCCGGGACGGCGCGGTGGTCCGGCTCGGCTTCGGGGTCGGCTTCTTCGTCGGGCTCGGCTTGGCGCTGGTCGGCGCGGCCGTGGGGCTGGCCGAGTCCGGGGCGAGCGCATCGCCGGGGAACGCCTCGGTGCCGTCGGACGCGAGCGGCGCGGCGGCCACCGGGGCGTCGGCGGAGGTCCGCTCGGTCGGCTCGTCACCGCCGGGCAGCACCAGGGCGCCCACGCCCAGGCTCACCACGAGGGTCGCCGCGGCGGCGGCCCCACCGATGAGGAGGGGACGCGGCAGGCGGCGCCGCTGCCGGTGCCGGCCGGTGTCGTCCGTCTGGGCGTCGGTCGCCGGCTGCCAGGCGCCCGCCGGCCGCTCGTCCGCGACCGGCTGCCAGGAGCCCGTCGTCTGCTGGTCGGCGACCGGCGGCCACGCGGCGGCGGGGTGCTCGTCGGCGACCGGCTGCCAGGCGGCGGTGGCCCGCTCCTCCGGGTGCCAGCCGGCGGCCCGCTCGTAGGGGGACATCGGCCCGACCGGGTGGGCCGCCGGGCCGTACGCCGGTGGCTCGACGGCCGGGGAGTACCCGGTCCGGTCGGCGTCGGCGTACCGCCCGGCGTCGGCCCACCCGGGCGTCCCGGCGCCGGCTTCGGGGAGGTGGCCGCGCTCGGGAGTGGGGTCGTCCCGCCAAGGGGTGGCCCGCGCGTCGGCCCGCCAGACCCCGGTGGGCGCCTCGGTCCAGTCCGGGCCGGGCTGCCCCGGCTCGTCCCCGAAGAGGTACGACGACCGCGGCTCGGGCCGGTCGGTGAGCCAGGCCGGTCCCTCGTCGGTCGGCGGCTCGGGGCGGCGGGGAACGCCATCCGGGTCGATCGGGTCGGTCCAGCGATACACGCCTGTCCCCTCCACGGGTCGGTTGCGGGCCGGGGTGACGCTACGGTCGCGGCGCGAGCTGCGGCAACGTGGCTAAGAAAGAGTTAAGGGGAACCAGACAGCAAGGGTGAGGCGTTCACACATTCCCGGGCGTACAGTAAAGGCGTCCGGACAGAGCGTGTCCGCGCCTTGTGGCAACCCCCCGACAAGTGGACCGGTGGACGTGGAGATGATCTACGGCCTGCGGGAACTTGACGAAGGAGGGGGGTTCGGCTCAATATATAGGTGTCGCCAGTCGCGCCCAGCCATGCCCGGATTTCGCGGGGATGGCAGCCGCGAACATCATGGGCGCGCGTTGGCCGGCCTTTCCGGCAGCGCATATCAAGGAGTCAGCATGGCGAAGGCCCTCTACGGCCACGTAGGTGCAGCGCCCGACCGGCGTCTGCTCGACGAGGTCACCCGACTGCGTTCCAGGGTTCAGGCACTGGAGTTCGAGATCACGCGTCTGCGCGCCGACAACGATCGGCTTGCGGCGGCTGCGGCGGAGGCTGACGACCTCCTCCGACTGGCCGAGCCCGCTCTGACCTGATCTCCGGTTGTCGGAAAACTGAATCGCACCACACAGAAAACGCGCGCCGACACCCAGTGCCGGCGCGCAGCTTTTTGTTTTCCGGACCGCATTCCGCGATCTTGCGGGCCGTCCCGGAATTGCGTCCCGCAATTATGATCTTGCACTTTCCCGTGGCATGCGCCACATCGCCGGAAACCCGGACAGCTCCGGCACCGGGTGGGTCGCGTACCAGGCTCTCCCCGCCCGCGGGTTAGTCTGCGGGTTCACCAGGTCCGCGCAGCCGGCGACGGTACGGCGGCCACCGGACGAGGATCGAGAAGGTGCATCTCAAGAGCCTGACGGTGAGGGGCTTCAAGTCCTTCGCCTCCGCGACGACGCTGAAGCTGGAGCCCGGGATCACCTGCGTGGTGGGCCCGAACGGCTCCGGCAAGTCCAACGTCGTCGACGCCATCGCCTGGGTGCTCGGCGAGCAGGGCGCCAAGGCGCTGCGCGGCGGCAAGATGGAGGACGTCATCTTCGCCGGCACCGCCGGCCGGGCGCCGCTCGGCCGGGCCGAGGTCACCCTCACCATCGACAACACCGACGGCGCGCTGCCGATCGAGTACACCGAGGTCTCCATCACCCGCCGGATGTTCCGCTCCGGCGAGAGCGAGTACGAGATCAACGGCGACTCCTGCCGCCTGCTCGACATCCAGGAGCTGCTCTCCGACTCCGGCATCGGCCGGGAGATGCACATCATCGTCGGGCAGGGCCGGCTCGACGGCATGCTGCACGCCAAGCCGGAGGACCGGCGGGCGTTCATCGAGGAGGCGGCCGGCGTCCTCAAGCACCGCAAGCGCAAGGAGAAGGCGCTGCGGAAGCTGGACGCGATGCAGACCAACCTCAACCGGCTCACCGACCTCACCGCCGAGCTGCGCCGCCAGCTCAAGCCGCTGGGCCGGCAGGCCGAGGTGGCCCGCCGGGCCGCCGCCATCCAGGCCAACCTGCGCGACGCCCGGCTGCGGCTGCTCGCCGACGACCTGCACACCCTGCGCACCACACTGGACCGGGAGATCGCCGACGAGACCGCGCTGCGCGAGCGGCGCGAGCAGATCGAGGCCGAACACGGCGAGGTGCAGGGCCGCCTCGGCGAGCTGGAGGCGGCGCTCGCCGAGGACGCCCCGTTGCTCGCCGCGGCCCAGGACACCTGGTACAAGCTCTCCGCGCTCCAGGAGCGGTTCCGCTCCATCGAGCAGCTCGCCCGGGAACGGCTGCGGCACCTCAGCGCCACCGGCGACGACGAGCGCCCCGGCCGTGACCCGGACCAGCTGGAGGCCGAGTCCCGGCGGGTCCGCGAGCAGGAGGAGGAGCTACGCGCGGCGCTCACCGAGGACCAGATCCGGCTCGCCGAGGCGGTCGAGCACCGGCAGGAGCTGGAACGGCAGCTCGCCGCCGCGGAGCGGGAACTGGTCGCCGCGGCCAAGGCCATCGCCGACCGGCGGGAGGGGCTGGCCCGACTGACCGGTCAGGTCAACTCCGCCCGGGCCCGGACCACCAGCGCCGGCGAGGAGATCGAACGGCTCGCCGCCGCGCACACCGACGCCCTCGCCCGCGCCGAGAAGGCCCAGGCCGAACTCGACGCGGTCGCCGAGCAGTCCACCGAGGCCGACCGGGACAACGCCGACCTGGACGCCCGGCACGCCGAGACGGTCGCCGTGCACGAGCAGGCCCAGGCCGCCGTGCGCAGCCTCGCCGACGCCGAGCGAGCCGCCGAGAAGGACGCCGCCACCTGGAAGGCCCGTGAGGAGGCGCTCGCCCTCGGCCTGCGCCGCAAGGACGGCGCGGGCGCGCTGCTGGCCCGCGCCGACCAGGTGCCCGGCCTGCTCGGCAGCCTCTCCGGGCTGCTCACCGTCGCCCCGGGCAACGAGGCGGCGCTCGCCGCGGCGCTCGGCGGGCTCGCCGACGCGGTCGCGGTCAGCGGGGTGGACGAGGCCGTCGAGGCCATGCGGCTACTCAAGATCTCCGACGCCGGCCGGGCCGGTCTGCTGGTCGGCAGCCCCGCCGGCCCCGGCATGGCCGGCTCCGCCGACGCGCTGCGCCCGAAGCTGCCCGACGGCGCCCGCTGGGCCCCCGACCTGGTGGAGTGCTCCGCCGAGATCCGCCCGGCGGTGCACCGGGCGCTGCGCGACGTGGTGCTGGTCGACGACCTCGCGGCCGCGGCCGAACTGGTCGCCGGCAACCCGGAGCTGCGCGCGGTCACCCCCGACGGCGACGTGGTCGGGGCGTACGCGGCGGCCGGCGGGTCGGCCAAGGCGCCCAGCTACATCGAGGTGCAGGCCGCCGTCGAGGAGGCCCGGGCCAACCGGGCCACCGCCGAGCGCGCCAGCGCCGAGCTGCGCGAGCAACTGGTCGAGGCGCGCGCCGAGGTGGCCACGGCCAAGGAGGCCGTGCAGCACGCCGCCGCCGCGAAACGGGAGGCGGAGAGCCACCGCAACGCCGCCTCCCGCCGCCTCGCCGAGCTGGGCGCGGCCGCCCGCTCGGCCAAGGCGGAGACCGACCGGCTCGGCGAGTCCCGGGCCCGCGCGGAGGCGGCGCGGGAACGCGACCTGACGGCCCTCGCCGAGCTGGAGGAGCGGCTCCGGCTGGCCGAGGTCACCCCGCTCGACGCCGAACCGTCCACCGAGGAACGCGACCAGCTCGCCGCCATGGTGCCGCAGGCCCGGCAGAACGAGATGGAGGTCCGGCTCGCCGTGCGTACCGCCGAGGAGCGGGTCTCCTCGATCGCCGGCCGGGCCGACTCCCTCGCCCGGCAGGCGAACGCCGAGCGGGCCGCGCGGGAGCGCGCGGCGGCCCGGCGCGCGGCCCGCACCCGCGGCGCGGAGATCGCCCGGGCCGTGGTCGGCGGCGCCC
The DNA here is from genome assembly GCF_040639095.1 of Micromonospora sp. NPDC023966. NCBI lineage: Bacteria > Bacillati > Actinomycetota > Actinomycetes > Micromonosporales > Micromonosporaceae > Micromonospora > Micromonospora sp. NPDC023966. The sequence continues at coordinate 79,444 of NZ_JBEZZJ010000010.1, forward strand.
GCGAGGCGCTCACCCGGCTCACCGTGTCCCTGGCCCGCGCCGAGGAGCACCGCGACGAGGTCGCCCGCGAGCGCGCCGCCCGCGAGGCCGAGCTCTCCGAGGTACGCGGCGCGGCCAAGCGGCTCGGCGCCGAGCTGGAGCGGCTGACCAGCCAGGTGCACCGGGACGAGGTGGCCCGCGCCGAGCAGCGGCTGCGCATCGAGCAGCTGGAGGCGAAGGCGGCCGAGGACTTCGGCCTCGACGTGGCCACCCTGATCGCCGAGTACGGCCCGGACCAGCTCGTCCCACCCACCGACGCGGATCTCGCGGCGGCGGAGAAGGACGGCACGCCGGTGCCCGATCCGGTCCGCTATGAGCGGCCGGTGCAGGAGAAGCGGGCCGCCAAGGCGGAGCGGGAGCTGGCCCTGCTCGGCAAGGTCAACCCGCTGGCCCTGGAGGAGTTCGCCGCGCTGGAGGAGCGCTTCAAGTTCCTCTCCGAGCAGCTGGAGGACCTCAAGGCCACCCGCCGGGACCTGCTCACCGTGGTCAAGGACGTCGACGACCGGATCCTGGAGGTCTTCGCCAGCGCGTTCGAGGACACGGCGCGGGAGTTCGAGCAGGTGTTCACCGTGCTCTTCCCCGGCGGCGAGGGTCGGCTGGTGCTCACCGACCCGGAGGATCTGCTCACCACCGGCGTCGAGGTCGAGGCTCGGCCGCCCGGCAAGAAGATCAAGCGGCTCTCCCTGCTCTCCGGCGGAGAGCGGTCGCTGACCGCGGTGGCCATGCTTGTGGCGATCTTCCGCGCGCGACCCAGTCCGTTCTACATCATGGACGAGGTGGAGGCGGCCCTCGACGACGTCAATCTGGGCCGCCTGATCACGCTGCTGGCCCAGCTCCGGGAGAAGAGCCAGCTCATCGTGATCACGCACCAGAAGCGGACCATGGAGATCGCCGACGCGCTCTACGGCGTGACCATGCGCAGCGGGGTCACCCAGGTGATCAGCCAGCGGCTCAACCGGGCCGACGACGAGGGGCAGGAAGACAGCGAGTGAGTCGGGAACGCGCCACGGCGCTCTTGGTGGACTTCGACGGCGTGCTGCGCCGCTGGGACCCGGCGGTCGCCGCCCGGGTCGAGCGGGAGTACGGGCTGAGCGAGGGCGTCCTCGGCGAGATCGCCATGTCCTGGGGGCTGCTCAAGCCTGTGCTCACCGGCACCGTCAGCCACGCCGAATGGATGACCAGCGTGGCCGACGCGCTCACCCCCTCGGTCGGCGACCCGGTCCGGGCCCGCGCCGCGGTGGACGCGTGGCAGCGCTACCGGGGTGAGGTAGACCCCGACGTGCTGGCCTTCATCCGGGAGGTCCGGGCCGGCGGCGTCCGGGTCGGGCTCGGCACCAACGCCACCGACGTGCTCGACGCCGACCTGGCCGCGCTGGACCTCACCGACGAACTGGACGTGGTGGTCAACTCCTCGGTGATCGGGGTGCACAAGCCGGCGAAGGAGTACTTCCAGGCGGCCTGCGAGGCGCTGAGGACCCCGCCGGCCCGGGTGCTCTTCGTCGACGACGAGGACCGTGCCGTGGCCGGCGCCCGGGTGGCCGGGCTCTCCGCGCACCGCTGGAGCGGCGCGGCCGACCTGCGCTACCTGCGCGCCGCGCTGGCCTACTGAGCCGGCCCGCCGCCGCGGTGGCGGTCCGCTCGGCCGAGACACCGGCCACCTCGCCGCGCCGGGAGTTCAGTCGCCGGTGACGCCGTCGATGCGCTCGCGGATCAGGTCGGCGTGGCCGTTGTGCCGGGCGTACTCCTCGATCATGTGCACGTAGACCCAGCGGACGTTCATCTCGTCGGCGGTGCCGTCGCGGCGGGGGCGCCGGAAGGTGTGGTCCAGCGACAGGCCGGCGGCGGCCTTGCGGGCCGCCTCGACCTCGGCCCGGAAGACGGCGAAGGTCTCCGCCGGGTCGGCGTCGGCCACGGCGTTCAAATCCGCGTCCGGGTCCTCGTCGCCGTCGTAGAGGCCGCGGATGTCCTCCCCGGCGGCGCGGATCCGGAACCACCAGCGCTCCACGTCGGCCAGGTGCCGGACCAGCCCGAGCAGGGTCAGGCTGGACGGCTCGACGCTCGCCGTCCGGAGCTGCTCGGCGGTCAGGCCGGCGCACTTGTGCAGCAGGGTGTCGCGGTGGTAGTCGAGCCAGCCTTCCAGCATGGTGCGCTCGTCACCGACGTAGGGCTCGTGGCTGCGGTCGATCTCGGGTGCTCTCCAGGTCATCCGGTCATCCTCCGGCCCGGGTACGACAGCCGCGACCGGATTTCAGGGCACCACCACGACCGGCCAGCGGCCGGCGCGGACCAGCCGGGTGGCGACCGAGCCGACCAGCTTGTGGCCGGCCTGCTCGGACGACCCGACCACCACCAGGTCGGCCCGGTGCTCGTCGGCCGCCTTGGACAGCTCGGCGTACGCGTCGCCGTGCCGGCACAGGAAGGTCACCGGCAGGCCCAGCTCCTCCGCGCCGCGCCGGCACTCCTCGCGCAGCTCGGCGGCCAGCTCGTCGTGGGTCTGCTGGACCGCCCCGGCCACCACCCCGGACATGATCCCGGCGTAGGGGGCCGGTGAGCTGACGAAGACCACCACCAGACCGGCGCCCTGCCGGCGGGCCAGCCCGGCCGCGTACGAGCCGGCGCGCAGCGAGGTGCGGCTGCCGTCCACACCGACCAGCACCACCCGGGGCCCGTCCGTGCCGCGTTCGAACGGCAGCGGCCGGGCCTCGGGGCCGTACTTGTCACGCTCGGGGGCGCTCATCGGGTCAGTCCCGTCCGCCCGTGCGTACCACCGCGGCGCCACCGCCGGCCGCGACGGTCGACTCCCGCTCGACCTCGTCGGAGATCGCGTCGCCGTTGGTCCGGCGCAGCGGCACCTCCTTGATGAAGACCACCGCGAGCAGCGCGATCAGCCCGAACGGGGCGGCGGCCAGGAAGATGTCCCCGGCGCCGTGCCCGTACGCGGCCTCGACGACCGCGCGGATCGGTGCGGGCAGGGTGTGCACGTTCGGGAGGGTACCGCCGCTGCCCGAGCCGGACGCCGGGATGCCGAGACCGGCCAGCCCTTCGGCGAGGTAGTCCTTGACCTTGTGGCCGAGGATCGCGCCGAGCGCGCTCACCCCGATGGCGCCGCCCAGGCTGCGGAAGAAGGCCACCACCGAGCTGGCCGCGCCGAGCTCGTGCGGGCCGACGGTGTTCTGCACGGCGAGGACGAGGTTCTGCATGGTCATGCCCAGGCCGAGGCCGATCAGCGCCATGAACACGGCGAGCCGCCAGTACGGGGTGTCCGCCCGCATGGTGCCCATGAGCGCGAACCCGGCGGTGAGCAGCGCCGAGCCGGTGACCAGGTAGCGCTTCCAGCGGCCGGTGTTGGTGATGATCCTGCCGACCACGGTGGAGGCGACCAGCAGGCCGATGATCATCGGCAGGGTCATCAGGCCGGACATGGTCGGGCTCTCGCCGCGGCTGATCTGGAAGTACTGGCCCAGGAAGACCGAGGCGCCGAACATGCCCACGCCGACCGCGATGCTGGCGATCACGGCGAGGGTGATGGTGCGGTTGCGGAACAGACGCGGCGGGATCATCGGCTCGGCGGCCCGGTTCTCCACCCGGAGGGCGAGCGCGCCGAGCAGCACGGCGCCGGCGACCATGACGGCGCTCTGCCAGGACATCCAGGCGTACTTGTCGCCGGCCAGGGTGACCCAGATCAGCAGCAGCGAGACGGCCGCGGTGATCAGGGTGGCGCCCCACCAGTCGATCTTCGCTTCGCGCTTGACCACCGGCAGGTGCAGGGTCTTCTGGAGCACGACCAGGGCGAGGGCGGCGAACGGCACGCCCACGTAGAAGCACCAGCGCCAGCCGAGCCAGTCGGTGTCGACGATGACGCCGCCGATCAGCGGGCCGCCGATGGTGCCGACGGCCATCACGGCGCCAAGGTAGCCGCTGTACCGGCCCCGCTCGCGCGGGGTGATCATCGTCGCCATGATCACCTGGGCCAGAGCGGTGAGGCCGCCCGCGCCGACGCCCTGGAGCACCCGGCAGGCGATGAGCTGGCCGGTGGACTGGGAGAGACCGGCCAGCACCGAGCCCAGCACGAAGATCGTCAGGGCGAGCTGGACCAGAATCTTCTTGCTGGTCAGGTCGGCCAGCTTGCCCCAGATCGGGGTGGTCGCCGTGGTCGCCAGCAGCGTCGAGGTGACCACCCAGGTGTACGCGGACTGGCCGCCGTGCAGCTCGGTGATGATCCGCGGCAGCGCGTTCGAGACGACCGTGGAGGAGAGGATCGCGACGAACATGCCCAGCAGCAGGCCGGAGAGTGCCTCCAGGATCTGCCGGTGGGACATGTCGACGGCGGTCGCCCGGGTGGGCGCTGTCGCCTGCGTCATCGTGGAATGCCTCCGGATAGGACGAGGAAAAAGTTGCTCCGGGCAACCGTATGGCTTGGTTGCCTCAAGCAACAACCGCACGTGGCGCAGGTCTTATTCCGGGCGGACCCGGTCAGAAGGTCTCGTTGAACCGGTGCATCAGCCGGGCGAAGTCCTCGACGTCCTGTTTCGGCCAGGATTCCAGCGACCGCGTGATCTGTCCGAGTCGGGCCGCCCGCGCCGCGTCGAACCGGCGGGTGCCCTCCTCGGTGAGGCTGAGCTGAGCGGCCCGCCGGTCGGTCGGGTCCGGGTCACGCCGGACCAGGCCCAGCGCCTCCAGGCCGCCGATCTGCCGGCTCAGCGTGCCCTTGCCGATGCCCAGCTTGGCGGCCAGGTCGGTGAGCCGGATCGAGCCGGACCGGCGGAGCCAGAGCAGTAGCCCGTAGGCGTTCGGCTCCAGGTTGGGATGGACCTCGCGGGCGATCTCCCAGGACAGCGCGCGCCCGCGCCGCAGCAGCGCGGTCAGTTCGTGCTCCACGGCGCGCAGGGTCTCGTCCACGCTGAGAGGGTACTCACACCTCGTCGCTGAGCCGCTGGCGCGCCACCGTGCGCAGGTGCCCGTCGCTGGTGGTGCCCTCGATCACCACGTCGGCCTCCCGGCCCCGGTGGGTCAGCGTGGCCACCGCGTTGCCGAAGTACGGCCCGGCCAGCTTCCGCCACCGCACCAGCGGGCGGCGTACCCCGGCCGAGCGGGCCAGCGCCCGGGCGGCGCCGGCCGGCCCCGGGTTCCAGCCGAGCCGCATGAGCGGGCGCATCCCGGCCGGCACCTGGTTGTGGATGGGGGAGCAGGTGAGCTGGTGCACCGGGGTGCGCACGCTCCGGTCGGCGAACCGGGCCCGGGCCACGTACGAGTGGTGCACGTCCCCGGAGAGCACGCTGATCGAGGCCGGCCGCGAGTATGCCGGGCCGGCGCCGACCCGCGCCCCCTCGCGCGGCGCGGTGCCGCTGCCCAGCCGGGCGAACAACTCGCCGAGCGCCTCGAAGGAGCGCCGGAACGAGGCCCAGTGCTCCAGGTCCAAGGCTCGGCGCATCTGCTCGGCGAGCGTCGCCACCCAGGGCCGGCCGGAGTCGGCCAGCTTCTCGTTCCAGGACTCCACGTGGTGGATGCCGGGCGGGAGCAACCAGGGCAGCGAGGCCCCGACCACCAGGTGGTCGTAGACGCCGTGCGCCCGGTCCAGGAACCAGGACCACTCGCCCGGCGGCAGCATGGCCCGGTTGCCGGACTCGAGCACCCGGCTGGAGCGGTTGTCCAGCATGACCAGGCGGGTCCGCCCCAGGTCCAGCGCGTAGCTCCACTGGTACTGCACGGCCCGCCAGCGCTCGGTGTCGTGCGCCACGTCAGCCTCGGAGTCCACCCGCTCGCCGAACTCGTGCAGCACGCCCGTGGCGTCCTCGGCGGCCATCACCTTGGCGTAGACCGGGTCGGCGGCGATCTCGTCCGGGGCCAGGTTGCCCAGGTGCTGGTAGACCCAGTAGGAGGCCAGCCCGCTGCGGATCCGCTCGGCCCACCAGGGCTGCGCACGCATGTCCGCCCGCCAGGACGCCGAGGTGTTCCAGTCGTCGATGACCTCGTGGTCGTCGAAGATCATCACGCTCGGCACCGTGGAGAGCAGCCAGCGGATCTCCGGGTCGCGCCAGGACTCCAGGTAGAGCTTGGTGTACTCGTCGAAGCTGACCACCTGTGTGGCCGGGGCGCCCTTCGGGCGGCGCCGGCGCCGCTTGAGCAGCCGCCGCACGGTCGGCGAGGTCTCGTCCGCGTAGACCTGGTCGCCGAGGAGCACCAGCAGGTCGGGCAGGGCGTCCGGGTCCGGGGCGGCGATCAGCCGCCGGGCGTACGCGTCCAGCGCGTCCGGAGGCAGTTTGCGCGCGGTGGCGTGCTGGGTGGTCTCCCGGCAGGAGCCGAAGAGCAGGGACACCGGCTGGTCCCGGTCGTCGGCCGCCCGGGTCCGGATCACGCTGGCCGGGAAGCCGCTGTCGGGAATCGGCCAGGCCACCTCGTCGTCGATCAGCACCTCGTAGGTGGTGCTGCTCTCCGGGGTGAGCCCCGACACCACCACGATCGCGTAGTGGTGGTCGTACGCCGAGAAGGTGGGCGAGCTGCCGGTGGCCCCGCCGGCCGTGCGGACGGTGACCACCGCGGGGGCGCTGGTCTCCACCCAGACGGTGGCCCGCGTGCCGACGACCCGTCGCAGCAGCGGGCCGATGAGCAGACGGGAACTGGTCACGGCGCACCTCCGACGAAGATCATCAAGCCTTTCCCTACCCGGCCGGCGGTTGCGGTACGCCTTCCAGCCGCGAGCGTACCCGCAGCTCGTTCACGTGCCGAGGCGGTGAGTGGGACGCCGCCGCCGCCATCTGACAGGATTTCGGGCATGAAGGAATACCTCCTCGTCGCACTGGCCCTGCTCGCCGTGCTGATCCTCGGCGGCCTCAGCCTCGTGGTGCCGAAGCTGCGCCGGCGCCCCGAGCCGCCGCTGCCGGAGACGGAGGTCGACACCCGGGCCGAGGAGGACCTGGCCGGGCCGCCGGTCGAAGCCGCGGAGTCGGACCTGCGCACCGGCGTGCTGGTCGAGCCGCCGCCGGTGGTCGAGGCGCCGCCGCTGCCCACCATCGAGGTCCCCGAGCCCACCGCCGGCCGGCTGGTCCGGCTGCGCTCCCGGCTGTCCCGCTCGCAGAACGTCTTCGGCAAGGGCCTGCTCGGCCTGCTCAGCCGGGACCGCCTCGACGAGGACACCTGGGAGGAGATCGAGGACAGCCTGATCACCGCCGACGTCGGCATCGACTCGACCCGCGAGATCGTCGACCGGCTGCGCGAGCAGACCCGGGTGCTGGGCACCCGGTCGGTCGACGAGCTGCGCACGCTGCTCGCCGCCGAGCTGGTCAACGCGCTCGACCCGACCCTGGACCGGTCGCTGAAGACCGCTCCCAAGGAGGGTGTGCCGGCGGTGCTGCTGGTGGTCGGGGTCAACGGCGCCGGCAAGACCACCACCTGCGGCAAGATCGCCCGGGTGCTCATCGCGGACGGCCGGACCGTGCTGCTCGGCGCGGCCGACACCTTCCGGGCCGCCGCCGCGGACCAGCTGGAGACCTGGGGCGGCCGGGTGGGCGCGGAGACCGTCCGCGGCCCCGAGGCCGCCGACCCGGCCAGCGTCGCCTTCGACGCGGTCAAGCGGGGCATCGACACGGCCGTCGACACCGTGCTGGTGGACACCGCCGGCCGGCTGCAGAACAAGGTCGGCCTCATGGACGAGCTGGGCAAGGTCAAGCGGGTGGTGGAGAAGCACGGCCCGATCGACGAGACCCTGCTGGTGCTCGACGCCACCACCGGCCAGAACGGCCTGGAGCAGGCCCGGGTCTTCACCGAGGTGGTCAACGTGACCGGCGTGGTGCTGACCAAGCTCGACGGGACCGCCAAGGGCGGCATCGTGATCGCCGTGCAGCGCAAGCTGGGCATCCCGGTGAAGCTGGTCGGCCTCGGCGAGGGCCCGGACGACCTGGCCCCGTTCGACCCGGCGCAGTTCGTCGACGCGCTGCTCGGCAATGAGCCGCTCGTCCGGGACGCGTAGCCTCGACGTGACGACTGACGATCGCGCCTACGCGGGGTGGCGCGACCCCAGCCACCCGTCGCCGCGCCTCGGGAGACCATACGTGACTTCGCAGGAGATCCCGCTGCACGGCGGGAACGTGAGCACCGTGGTCCGGGTGGGCGACACCGTCCGGCGCAACGCCGGCCCGTGGACCCCCTCGGTGCACTCGCTGCTGCGGCACCTGGAATACGTCGGCTTCACCGGCGCGCCCCGCGCCCTGGGCATGGACGAGCGCAACCGGGAGGTCCTGTCGTACCTGGAGGGGGAGTGCGGAGAATATCCGCTGGCTCCGCACTGGGTCACCGACGAGGCCCTGGTCACTGTGGCGACCATGCTGCGGATGTTCCACGACGCCCAGTACGGCTTCACCCCGCCGCCCGGGGCGGTCTGGCGCTCGTTCGGCCCGCCCCCGCCGGACACCGAGGTGATCTGCCACCACGACGCCGCCCCGCACAACGTGATCTGGCGGCCCGACGGCACCCTCGGGCTGATCGACTTCGACCTGGCCTCGCCCGGTGCCCGGATCTACGACGTGGCGTACGCGGCCTGGACCTGGGTGCCGATCTTCTCCGACCGGGACTCGATCACCCTCGGCTGGAAGCACCCGGACCGGCCGCGCCGGCTGCGGCTCTTCGCCGACGCCTACGGGCTGATCCAGCGCGACCGGCACCGGCTGATCCGGACCATCCGCAAGCGGATCGTCGACCACGTGGAGGGCATCCGGCGGATGGCCGCGGCCGGCGAGCCGGCGTTCGTCCGGATCGTGCACAAGGGCCACCTGCGCCGGCCGATGCGCGACCTGCGGCTGCTCGACTACGAGCGGCACGCCCTGGAGTACGCCCTGCGCTGACCCCGCATCGACGAAAGGAGTGGCCGGTTCCTCCTCGGAACGGCCACTCCTTCCGTTTTCTCCAGGCATGATCGTCGTTCGTCACACGCCGGAAACAAGGCGTCACGCGCCGGAAATCGACCGGTGTCGGTGAAGGAAACAGCCGCCGAGCAAGCTTCCGCGCAACCGGCGTACGGGCGACGCTGCCCCGGAAGCCGCGAAGGAGGAGACTTCACCTTTAGGAGGCCAGCGTGCCTGAAGCACCGACGATCGACGGCGGCAACACCGTTTGGCTGCTGGTTTCGACCGCTCTCGTGCTGCTCATGACCCCGGGCCTGGCGCTGTTCTACGGCGGCCTGAACCGGGCCAAGGGCGTGCTCAACATGATGATGATGAGCTTCTCCGCCATCGGGCTCATCTCCGTGCTGTGGTGGTTCTACGGTTTCAGCGTCGCCTTCGGGGCCGACGTCAACGGTTTCTGGGGCGACCCCGCCGCCTACCTCGGCACCAAGACCTTCCTCGCCGAGACCGACCTCTGGGGCGCCACGGCGGAGAACCCCAGCGGCATCGGGGTCCCGCTCTACGTGTTCATGGCGTTCCAGATGGTCTTCGCGGTGATCACCGTCGCGCTGATCAGCGGAGCCATCTCCGACCGGGCCCGGTTCGCCGGCTGGCTGCTCTTCGCCTTCGGCTGGGCCACCCTGGTCTACTTCCCGGTCGCCCACTGGGTGTGGGGCGGCGGCGTCATCGGCGCCAAGCTGCACGCGCTCGACTTCGCCGGCGGCACGGCGGTGCACATCAACGCCGGTGCGGCGGCGCTCGGCGTCGCCCTGGTGCTCGGCCGGCGGGTCGGCTGGCCCCGGGAGGGCATGAAGCCGCACAACATCCCGCTGGTCGCGCTCGGCGCCGGCCTGCTCTGGTTCGGCTGGTTCGGCTTCAACGCCGGCTCGGAGCTGACCGTCGACTCGGTGGCCGGGCTGGCCTTCCTCAACACCCAGCTCGCGACCGCCGCCGCGGTGCTCGGCTGGCTGGCGATCGAGTGGATCAAGGATGGCCGGCCGACCATGGTCGGCGCGTCCTCGGGCGCCGTGGCCGGTCTGGTCGCCATCACGCCGGCCTGCGGCTTCGTCGCCCCGTGGGCGGCGGTCCTGCTCGGCGTCGTCGCCGGTGCGGTCTGCGCGCTCGCCATCAGCCTGAAGTACAAGCTCGGCTACGACGACTCCCTCGACGTGGTGGGCGTGCACTTCGTCGGCGGCTGGATCGGGTCGCTGTGGCTCGGCCTCTTCGCCACCAACTCGGTCAACGGCGCGATCAGCGACGTGGTGGGTGCCTCGGACGGCCTCTTCTACGGCGGCGGCCTGACCCAGCTCGGCCGGCAGGCCCTGGCCGGCCTGATCGTCACCGTGTGGTCGGGCGGCATCGCCTGGCTGCTCGCCTTCGCCATCGAAAAGACGATCGGCTTCCGATTGGCGGCCGAGGCCGAGGTCGACGGCATCGACGTCGCCGAGCACGCGGAGAGCGCGTACGACCTGTCGCCCAGCACGGGCGGCAGCGGCGGGGGCGCGTTCGCGATGGCCGGGATCGGCGCCGCCCGGCCGGCCCCGGAATCCACCGACGCGGCGGAGGAGCCCGCCGAGCCGGTCAGCGAGAAGGTCGCCGGTTAACGTTCCTGGGATGGAGGGGTTGGACATGAAGCTGGTGACCGCGGTCATCAAGCCGTACCAGCTGGACGCGGTGAAGGAGGCCCTGCACGCCCTCGGCGTGGCGGGCCTGACCGTCAGCGAGGTCCAGGGCTACGGCCGGCAGAAGGGGCACACCGAGGTCTACCGGGGTGCCGAGTACACGGTCGAGTTCCTGCCCAAGATCCGGGTCGAGGTGCTCACCGACGAGATGGACGTCGACAAGATCGTCGACGCCATCGTGGGCGCCGCCCGGACCGGCAAGATCGGCGACGGCAAGGTCTGGGTGACCGGCGTCGAGGAGGTCGTCCGGGTCCGTACCGGCGAGCGCGGGCTCGACGCCCTCTGACGCCGGATCCGACCGACGTGACCTCGTTGACCACGACGACCGGCCCCACCGGGGACGGGCAGCTCGTGGTCAACGAGGTCGCCGGCGTACCCGGTGGGATCGGCGCGGACGCGCGGGCGGCCCGGGCCGACGCCCTGGACGCCTGGCTGCGCGGCATCTTCCCCCGGCGGGAGGGGATCGCGCTGATCGCGGTCGGCGGGCTGGGCCGCCGCCAGTGCGCCCCCTACGGCGATCTCGACCTGGTGCTGCTGCACGCCGGGGTGCCCGGCACCGACGAGCTGGCCGCCTCGCTCTGGTATCCGATCTGGGACGCCGGGCTGCGGCTGGACCACTCGGTGCGCACCGTCGCCGAGGCCCTCTCCGTGGCCCAGGACGACGTGAAGGTCGCCCTCGGCCTGCTCGACGCCCGTCACGTGGCCGGCGACCCCACCCTGGCCGACCAGCTCGTCCGCACCGCGGCCGACCACTGGCGGCGGACCGCCGTCCGCCAGCTCCCCCGGCTGCGGGAGATCACCACCGCCCGCTGGGGGACCCACGGGGAGCTGGCCTTCCTCCTCGAGGGCGACCTCAAGGAGGCCGCCGGCGGGCTGCGCGACGTCGGCCTCCTCCGGGCCATCGCGACCGCGGGCGTCACCGACGCCCTCCGCCCCGCCGTGCACGCCGCCCACCGGCGGCTGCTGGACACCCGGGACGCCCTGCACCAGCAGGTCGGCCGCCGGGTCGACCGGCTGGTCGCCCAGGAACGCGACGGCGTCGCTGCCCTGCTCGGCCTGCGACAACTTCAGCTCGGCGCGTCGGACGCCGCGCCGCGACCCGAATCCGTCGCTGAAGCCGGCGACGGCGACGCGCTGCTGCGCCGGGTGGCCGGGGACGCCCGGACCGTCAGCCACGCCCTCGACGACGCCTGGCGGGCCGCCGACCGGCTCCGCGCCGGCCGGCACCGGACCGCCGGCGGCCGGCCGCTGCGCCGCCCGGTCGCCCGGGACGTGGTCGAGCAGGACGGCGAGCTGGTGCTCGCCCGCGCCGCGATCGGCGCCCGCCCCGACCCGAGCCTGTCGCTGCGGATCGCAGCCGCCGCGGCCACCACCCGGCTGCCCATCGCCCGGGCCACCTGCGAGTGGCTGGCCGCGTACTGCCCGCCGCTGCCCGCGCCGTGGCCGCCGGCCGCCCGGACCGCGCTGATCACCCTGCTCGGGGCCGGTCCCGGCCTGGTGCCCGCCTGGGAGACCTGCGACCGGTACGGACTGATCGACGGCTGGCTGCCCGAGTGGACCCGGCTCCGCAGCCTGCCCCAGCACAACCCGGTGCACCGGTTCACCCTCGACCGGCACCTGGTGCAGGCCGCGTACGAGGCGAGCCGGCACACCCGCGACGTGGACCGGCCCGACCTGCTGCTGCTCGGCGCGTTCCTGCACGACATCGGCAAGGGGCTGCCCGGTGACCACAGCGCCGTGGGCGCGCCCCTCGCCGAGGCGGTGGCCGCCCGGATCGGGCTGCCCGCGGACGAGGCGGCCCTGATCGCCAAGCTGGTGCGGCTGCACCTGCTGCTGCCCGACGTGGCCACCCGGCGGGACCTCTCCGACCCGAAGACCATCGCCGGGGTCGCCGAGCGGGTCGGCGACACCACCACCCTGGAGCTGCTGCACGGCCTGGTCCGGGCCGACGCCGCGGCGACCGGGCCGGCCGCCTGGTCGGACTGGAAGGGGCGGCTGGTCGCCGAACTGGTCGCCCGGGTGCGGTCCGCCCTGGACACCGGCGTGGTGCCCGCCCCGCCGGCCCCTGACCCGGCGCTGGTCGCCGGGCCGCTGCCCGTCGTACACCTCGGGGAGGACCGGGTGGCGGTGGCCGCGGCCGACCGGCGGGGCCTGCTCGCCACGGTGGCCGGCTGTCTGGCCCTGCACCGGCTGGAGGTGATTTCCGCGGACGCCGCCACGGTCGACGGCCGGGCCCTGGTGCAGTGCCGGGTGCAGCCGCGCTACGGTCTGGCCCCCGACCCGATCGCGCTCAGCGCCGACCTGCGCCGCGCGGTCACCGGCGACGTCTCGGTCACCCAGCGGCTGCGCGGCCGGGCCCTCGCCGCGCGCGGCCAGGGCGCCGCGCCCCGGGTGGTCTGGCACCGCGAGGCGGCCACCGACGCGGTGCTGCTGGAGCTGCGCGCCGCCGACGCGGCCGGGCTGCTCTACCGGGTCACCTGCGCCCTCGACGAGGCCGGCGCCCAGGTGCGGGCCGCCCGGATCTCCACCCTCGGCGGCGACGTGGTGGACGCGTTCTACCTGGTCGGCGGCTGGCCGTCCGACGCCGACCGGGCCCGGATCGAGGCCGCCGTGCTCGCCGCCGTCTGACTACGTCAGGCGACGTAGCCCGGAAGCCGCCGCCGGGGCGACGTGTCCAGGGCCGCCCGGCGGGACGCTCGACGCATGAACCTGCCAGTGCAGACCGAAGGGCTCACCAAACGGTACGGCGGCCTGACCGCCGTGCAGGACCTCCAGCTCACCGTCCGGGCCGGCGAGGTGTACGGCTTCCTCGGCCCCAACGGCGCCGGCAAGACCACCACCCTGCGCATGCTGCTCGGGCTGGTCCGGCCCACCGCCGGGACGGTCCGGCTGCTCGGCCGGCCACCCACCGCCGGCCGGCTCACCGGGGTCGGCGCCCTGATCGAGGGGCCGGCCTTCTACCCGTATCTCTCCGGCCGGGACAACCTGCGGGTGCTGGCCCGCTACGCCGGCGTCGGCGCCGACCGGGTCGCGCTCGTGCTCGACCTGGTCGACCTGACCGACCGGGCCGGCGACCGCTACGCCGGCTACTCGTTGGGCATGAAGCAGCGGCTCGGCGTGGCCGCCGCGCTGCTGAAGGACCCCCGCCTGCTGATCCTGGACGAGCCGACCAACGGCCTCGACCCGGCCGGCATGGCGGACATGCGCACCCTCATCCGCCGGCTCGGCGCGGCCGGCTGCACGGTGCTGGTCTCCAGCCACCTGCTCGGCGAGGTCGAGCAGATCTGCGACCGGGTCGGGGTGATCGCCCGGGGCCGGCTGGTCGCCGAGGGCAGCGTGGCCGAGCTGCGCGGCGCGGCCGGGCTGCGGCTGCTCGCCGACCCGCTGGACGCCGCGGCCGCCCGGGCGCGGGAACTGGTCGGCGCCGAGCGGGTCCGGGTGGTCGACGGCGGGCTGGAGCTGGCCGTCGAGCCGGAGCGTGCCGCCTGGCTCAACACCGAGCTGGTCGGGGCCGGGCTCGCCGTGCGCGAGCTGCGCCCCCGGGAACGGGACCTGGAACAGGTCTTCTTCGACCTCGTGGAGAAGGGAACGGCCGATGTCGCGTAGCTTCCGCGCCGAGACGGTCAAGCTGGTCCGGCGGCCGGCCAGCTGGCTGCTGCTGGCCATCACGCTGGTGCTCGCACTGATCTTCACCTACCTCTTCCCGTACGCCGGCCTGGCGGGCGGCACCGACGGGCCGAACACCGGCCGGACGCTGGCGGCGCTGCTCCCCGACCAGCTGGTCGGGAACTCCCTCGGCGGCCTGCCGGTCTTCCTCGGCTCGATCCTGCTGATCCTCGGCGTGCTCACCGTCGGCGGCGAGTACGGCTGGGGCACATGGAAGACCGTGCTCACCCAGGGCCCGACCCGGCTGGAGGTGTACGCCGGCAAGCTGCTCGCCCTGGCCGCCGCCGCGCTGGCCGTGGTGCTCGCCGTGTTCGCGGTCGGCGCGGTGGCCAGCCTGCTCATCGCCTCCGCCGAGGCGCAGCCGGTGACCTGGCCTCCCGTCGGCGACCTGCTCACCGGGATCGGGGCGGGGTGGCTCATCGCGACGATGTGGGCCATGCTCGGTGCCGTGCTCGCCGTCGCGCTGCGCGCCGTGGCGCTGCCGGTCGGGCTGGGCCTGGTGTGGATGCTCGCGGTGCAGAACCTGCTCGCCGCGATCGCCGCGCCGCTGGTCGACTGGGTGGCGAAGGCGCAGGAGGGGCTGCCCGGGCCGAACGCCGGGTCGCTGGCCGCCGCGCTGGGCGCGCCGGGAGACACCCCCGGGGTCGCGGCCACCGTCGGCGGCGGGCAGGCGGCCGTGGTGGTGGCCGCGTACCTGGTCGGGTTCGCGGCGGTCGGCGCGGTGCTGTTGCGCCGGCGGGACATCGGCTGAGGCGGGGCGGGGGAGGGGACGTGGACCGCGAGCGTGGCGACTGGGGCCGCCGGCTCCTGGACGGCCTGGTCGCCCTGGCGCTGCTGGTGATCGGGCTGGCCGGCACCGCGCCGGCCGGCCTCAACCAGGGCGTGGGCACCGGGCGGGCCACCTACCCGCTGGTCGTGGTGGCCGCGCTCGCGGTGGCCGTGCGCCGGCGCTGGCCGCTGGCCACCCTGGCGGTGGTCACCGCGGCGAGCACCGCGTACCTGTGGCTCGGCTACCCGTACGGCCCGATCCTGCTGTCGTTCTTCGTAGCGGTCTACACCACGGCCGCGTACCGGCCGCTGCGGACCGCGGCGGTGGCCAACGGCCTGGCGCTGGTGGTGCTGCTCACGCACGTCTTCGTCGGGGTGCGCCCGCCCGGCCTGGTCGGGCTGATGCCGGCCGCCGCCTGGGTGGTGGTGCCGTTCGCGGTGGGGGTCACCGTGCGCCTGGGCCGGGAGAACGCGGCGCGCAGCCGCACCGACGAGGCGCGCCGGCTGGCCGACGCCGAGCGGCTGCGGGTGGCGCGGGAGGTGCACGACGTGGTCGGGCACGGCCTCGCCGCGATCCACCTGCAGGCCGAGATCGCCCTGCACCTGCTGGCCCGTAAGCCCGAGCAGGCCGAGGCGGCGCTCACCGCGATCAGCCGAACCAGCAAGGAGGCGCTGGACGAGTTGCGGGTCACGCTGACCGTGGTCCGCCGCGACGAGGCCGTCGACGAGCGCTCACCCGCGCCGGGGCTGGGCCAGCTCCCGCAGTTGCGCGAGCGGCTGGCCGGTGCCGGGCTCCCGGTCACCGTCGAGGTGGACGGGGCGCCCCGCCCGCTCCCGGTCGCGGTGGACCTGGCCGCGTACCGGGTGGTGCAGGAGGCGCTGACCAACGTGCTGCGGCACGCCGGTCCGGCCACCGCCACCGTCCGGCTCCGGTACGCGCCCACCGAGGTCGCCGTGGAGGTCACCGACACCGGCCGCGGCCTGGCCGCCACGACGGACCGGTCCGGCGGCTACGGGCTGGCCGGCATGCGGGAGCGGGTCACCGCGCTGGGCGGGTCGTTCACCGCCGGCCCCGCCTCCGGCGGCGGGTTCCGGGTGTCCGCCACACTGCCCGTGGAGGAGGTCACATGATCCGCGTGCTGCTCGCCGACGACCAGGACCTGGTCCGGATCGGGCTGCGTGCCCTGGTGGAGAGCGAGGACGATCTCAGCGTGGTCGGCGAGGCCGCGGACGGGCTCGCCGCCGTGGAGGCGGCCCGCCGGGAACGCCCCGACGTGGTGCTGATGGACGTCCGGATGCCGGGCGTCGACGGCATCGAGGCGACCCGCCGGATCGTCGCCGACCCCGCGCTCGCCGGCACCCGGGTGGTCGTGTTGACCACCTTCGAGCTGGACGAGTACGTCTTCGACGCGCTCCGGCACGGGGCCAGCGGCTTCCTCACCAAGGACACCCGCCCGGCCGAACTGCTGCGGGCGATCCGGCTGGTCGCCGAGGGGGAGGCGCTGCTCTCCCCGTCGGTGACCCGGCGGGTGGTGCGGGAGTTCGCCACCCGGCCGGCCCGGGTGCCCCGCCCGCACCCCCGGCTCGGCAGCCTCACCGACCGGGAACGCGAGGTGGTGGGGCTGGTCGGTGAGGGGCTGAGCAACGTCGAGATCGCCGAGCGGCTGGTGGTCAGCCCGGCCACCGCGCGCACCCACGTCAGCCGGGCCATGGTCAAGCTGGGCGCCCGGGACCGGGCCCAGCTGGTGGTCTTCGCCTACCAGTCGGGCCTGGTCGCGTCGTGATCGACCGGCGGCGCTGGCGGTTGTGATCTCCTGGTGGGGGTCCGGCCGGCGGGAAGCACTGCGGAGGCGGGACCGTTACCCTTGCGGGTAGCCGGACGTGTGCGTGCCGGCCGACTGTGCTCGCCAAACCGACAAACGGGATGTTCGCGTGTTTGACACCTTGAGTGACCGCCTGTCCGGGATCTTCACCAAGCTCCGCGGCAAGGGTCGGCTCACCGACGCCGACATCGACGCCACCGCGCGCGAGATCCGCATGGCGCTGCTGGAGGCCGACGTCGCCCTGCCGGTGGTCAAGGGCTTCATCGCGAACGTCAAGGAGCGGGCGCGCAGCGCCGAGGTCTCCGAGGCGCTCAACCCGGCCCAGCAGATCGTCAAGATCGTCAACGAGGAGCTGATCAACGTCCTCGGCGGCGAGGGGCGGCGGCTCCAGTTCGCCAAGCACCCGCCGACGGTGATCATGCTGGCCGGTCTCCAGGGTTCCGGTAAGACCACCCTCGCCGGCAAGCTGGCCCGCTGGCTCAAGGCCCAGGGCCACCAGCCGCTGCTGGTCGCCGCCGACCTCCAGCGCCCCAACGCCGTCGGGCAGCTCCAGGTGCTCGGTGGCCGGGCTGGCGTCGAGGTGTACGCCCCGGAGCCCGGCAACGGCGTCGGCGACCCGGTGCAGGTCGCCCGCGACTCGATCGAGCACGCCAAGCGGGCCGCCCGGGACATCGTCATCGTCGACACCGCCGGCCGGCTCGGCATCGACGCCGAGATGATGCAGCAGGCCGCGGACATCCGCGACGCGGTCCAGCCCGACGAGGTCATCTTCGTCATCGACGCGATGGTCGGCCAGGACGCGGTCCGCACCGCCGAGGCGTTCCGCGACGGCGTCGGCATCAGCGGCGTGGTCCTCTCCAAGCTCGACGGCGACGCCCGCGGTGGCGCCGCGCTGTCGGTCCGCGAGGTCACCGGGCAGCCGATCCTGTTCGCCTCCACCGGCGAGAAGCTGGAGGACTTCGACGTCTTCCACCCCGACCGGATGGCCAGCCGGATCCTCGGCATGGGCGACGTCCTCACGCTGATCGAGCAGGCCGAGGCGGCCTTCGACGCCGATCAGAAGGAGAAGATGACCGCCAAGCTGATGGGCGGGGAGACCTTCACCCTGGAGGACTTCCTCGATCAGCTCATCGCGGTCCGTCGGATGGGCCCGATCGCCAACGTGCTGGCCATGATGCCGGGCATGGGGCAGATGAAGGACCAGCTCGCCGAGCTGGACGACAAGCACTTCGACCGGGTCACCGCGATCATCCGGTCGATGACCCCCGCCGAGCGCACCACGCCGAAGATCATCAACGGCTCTCGCCGGGCCCGCATCGCCAGCGGCTCCGGCGTCACCGTGATGGACGTCAACCAGCTGCTCAACCGCTTCGCCGACGCGCAGAAGATGATGAAGCAGATGGGCGGCATGATGGGCCTGCCCGGCGGGGGCCGGCGCAAGGCGACCAAGTCGCCGAAGAACAAGCGCAAGGGCACCAAGGGCGGCGGGCGGCCGCGCACCGGCGCCGGGGTGCCGGGCGGCTTCCCCGGCGGCATGCCGCAGCTGCCGCCGGGCCTCGACCCGGGTGACCTGGCCGGCGGCCAGGGCCTGCCGCCGGGCTTCAAGCTGCCGAAGATCGACTTCAACAAGCTCGGCAAGGGCGACAACCGCCCCCGCTGACCCACCCACGGATGACGGGGCCCGGCCGGATCGGCCGGGCCCCGCCGCGTGTCCGGGCGATCATCCGGTAGGACTGTGCACATGGCTCTGCATGTGCGCGGTGTGCTCCTGCCCGACGACGAGGTCCGGGACGTCTGGCTGGTCGATGACCGGGTCACCTTCGAACCGGTGCCCGGCGCCGAGACGGTCGTCGACGGCGGCTTCGTGCTGCCCGGCCTGACCGATGCCCACTGCCACATCGGCATCGCCCGCGGCGGCGCCCCGATCACCTCCCTCGACCAGGCCCGCGAGCTGGCCCGCACCGACCGGGACGCCGGGGTGCTGGCCATCCGTGACGCCGGCTCGCCGTACCCGTACCCGGAACTCGACGACGAGGCGGACCTGCCGCGACTGGCCCGCGCCGGCCGGCACGTCGCGCCGCCGAAGCGCTACCTGCGCGACATCGGGGTGGAGGTCGGCGCGGCCGAGGTCGCCGCGACCCTCGCCGCGCAGGCCGCCGCCGGCAACGGCTGGGTCAAGCTGGTCGGCGACTGGATCGACCGCGGGGTGGGCGACCTCGCCCCGGCCTGGGACGCCGACACCATGACCGCGGCGGTCGCCGCCGCGCACGCCGCCGGGGCACGCGCGGCGGTGCACACCTTCTCCGAGTCGGCCGTGGAGATCATGGTGCGGGCCGGGGTGGACTCGGTGGAGCACGGCACCGGGCTGAGCCTCGACCTGATCGACCTGATGGCCCGGCAGGGCACCGCGCTGGTGCCCACCATGATCAACATCCAAACCTTCGGCCACATCGCCGACCAGGCCCGGGCGAAGTTCCCCGGGTACGCCGACCACATGCTCGCCCTGCGCGACCGCTTCCCCGAGGTGGTCCGTGCCGCGCACGAGGCAGGGGTGCCGATCTACGTGGGCACCGACGCGGGCGGCGGCATCGACCACGGGCTCGCCGCCGAGGAGATGCTGCTCCTGCACGAGCAGGCCGGCCTGCCCGCCGAGGACGTGCTCGCCGCCGCCTCCTGGCGGGCCCGGGAGTGGCTCGGGTTCCCCGGCCTGGTCGAGGGCGGCCTCGCCGACCTGACCGTCTACCCCGAGGACCCCCGCCGCGACCTGCGCGTGGTCCGCGCCCCGTCCCGCATCGTCCTCCGCGGCCGCGTCCTCCGCTGACCGCGCCCCGGGCTCACTCCGGGCAGCCGTTGCCGCTCGTCGGTCGGCGCGACACGGCGCGCGCCGACTCCCGGGCGCAGCGGCTGCCCGCCCGGCGCATAGGATGTGCGGTCATGGCACGCGTGCTCACTCCCCGTGCGGAGGACTTTCCCCGCTGGTACCAGGACCTGATCGCCAAGGCGAAGCTGGCCGACAACGGCCCGGTGCGGGGCACCATGGTCATCCGACCGGCGGGCTACGCAATCTGGGAGCGGATGCAGGCCGAGATGGACGCCCGGATCAAGGCGGCCGGCGCGGAGAACGCGTACTTCCCGCTCTTCATCCCGGAGAGCTACCTCAAGCGCGAGGCCGAGCACGTCGAGGGCTTCTCGCCGGAGCTGGCCGTGGTCACCCACGGTGGTGGCAAGCAGCTCGCCGAGCCGGTGGTGGTCCGCCCCACCAGCGAGACGGTGATCGGCGAGTTCATGGCGAAGTGGATCGACTCCTACCGCGACCTGCCGCTGCTGCTCAACCAGTGGGCGAACGTGGTGCGCTGGGAGCTGCGCCCGCGGATCTTCCTGCGTACGAGCGAGTTCCTCTGGCAGGAGGGGCACACCGCGCACGCGACCCGCGAGGACGCCCGGGCCTACGCCCGCCGGATTCTGCACGAGGCGTACGAGGACCTGATGGTCAACGTGCTCGGCATCCCGGTGGTGGTCGGCCTGAAGACCGCCCGCGAGCGCTTCGCCGGCGCCACCGCCACCTACACCTGTGAAGGCATGATGGGCGACGGCAAGGCGCTCCAGCTGGGCACCAGCCACGAGCTGGGCCAGAACTTCGCCAAGGCGTTCGACATCAGCTACTCCTCGGCCGAGGGCGGCCGCGAGCACGCCTGGACCACCTCCTGGGGCACCTCGACCCGGATGCTCGGCGGCCTGATCATGTCCCACGGCGACGACAACGGCCTGCGCGTGCCGCCGAAGCTGGCGCCGATCCAGGCGTACGTGATGATCGTCAAGGACGGCGAGGGCGTTGGCGAGGCGGCGGCCAAGCTCCGCGACGCGCTGCGCGACGCCGGGGTCCGGGTCGCGCTGGACGACCGGACCGACACCGCGTTCGGCCGCCGCGCCGTCGACGCCGAGCTGCGTGGCTACCCGGTGCGCGTCGAGGTCGGCCCCCGTGACCTGGCCGCCGGCAACGCGGTGGTGGTCCGGCGTACGGACGGCTCGAAGGCGCCGGTCCCGGTCGCCGACGTGGTGGGCGCGGTGCTCGCCGCGCTCGAGGCGGACCAGCAGACGCTGCACGATCAGGCGCTGGCGTTCCGGCAGTCCCGGACGGTCGAGGTCGGCACGCTGGCCGAGGCGATCGAGGCGGCCGCCGACGGCTGGGCCAAGGTGCCGTGGTCGGCGGTCGGTGTGCAGGGCGAGGCCGAGGCGAACGGCCAGGGCGTCACCGTCCGGTGCCTGCTGCGGGCCGACGGCTCGGTGCCGGACTCCGAGGACGAGCCGGACCTGGTCGCCGTCCTGGCCCGCGCCTACTGAGGTGCGGCCGGGCGGTCCGGTCGACCGGTTCGAGCCGGGTCGGCTGATCATGCACCGGAACGTGCGGCACGGCCGGATCGGCTGGGTCCGGTCGGCCCGGGTGGTGTCCGACGACGAGCGCGGCCTGCTGCTCTGGGTGGCCCGGAACACACCGGTGGCGTACGAGGTGACCGAGGCGGGGCTGGGCATGCGCGCAGTGCCCTTCGCCGAGTGGATCACCTCGTCCTACCGGCTGGCCCGGGGCCGCTGGAACGGGCCGCCGGTGCTGAAGTTCCTGCCCACCGGCGCGGCCCACTCGGTCTGGTGGTTCCGCGACGCGCAGGGCCGCTTCCAGAACTGGTACGTCAACCTGGAGGAGCCCGGCATCCGCTGGGACGACGGTGCGGTGGCCGGGGTGGACATGGTCGACCAGGACCTCGACGTGGTGGTCCACCCGGACCTGAGCTGGGAGTGGAAGGACGAGGACGAGTTCGTCGAACGCCTCGCCTTCCCCGAGCACTACTGGGTCAGCGACGAGAAGGCGGTCCGGGCCGAGGGGGAGCGGGTGATCCGAATCGCCGAGGCCGGCGAGTTCCCCTTCGACGGCACCTGGTGCGACTTCACCCCGCCGGCCGACTGGGACGTACCGGACGAACTGCCGCCCGGCTGGGACCGGCCGCCGGTCCGCTGAGCGGGTGTCGTTCGTCACCGTCGTGGGCGACCCGGGCGGGCTGTCCGGGTCCGGTGTGAGAGATCCGGGCCGGACATGGCAGAATGGGTCGCTGGTATCCGGCGCGCGTCCGGCGCCCTCTAACCCGGGCGCGTCGCCAGTTAACCGAGCAGTCTCCGGCCCAAACCCCACTGTGCCGGTCGGCGCTCACCCGCCACACCGCCCGCACCGGGCCGGTGAGATCGCAACAGGAGCGAAACAACTGTGGCCGTAAAGATCCGGCTCCTGCGGATGGGCAAGATCCGCAACCCGCAGTACCGCATCGTCGTCGCCGACTCGCGCACCAAGCGTGACGGTCGCGCGATCGAGTTCGTCGGTGTGTACCAGCCGAAGGAAGACCCTTCGGTGATCGAGGTCAAGTCGGAGCGGGTCCAGTACTGGCTGTCGGTCGGCGCGCAGCCGAGCGAGGCCGTGCAGCGCCTGCTGGAGCTGACCGGTGACTGGCAGAAGTTCAAGGGCCTGCCGGCCCCGCCGCCGCTGAAGGTCGCCCCGGAGCGGGCCGACCGCAAGGCGGCGTACGAGGCCGAGGCGAAGGCCGCCGCCGGCGTGGCGGAGACCCCGGCGCCGACCAAGAAGGCCGCCAAGGCCGCGGCCGCCCCGGCCGCCGAGGCCGCGGCGCCGAAGGCCGAGGAGCAGACCGGTGTCGAGTCCGGCGAGCAGGCCTGACATGGCGCTGCGTCCCGCCCTGGAGCACCTGGTCAAGGGGATCGTCGACCACCCGGATGACGTCCGGGTGCGCATGGTCGATTCCCGTCGGGGCAAGCGGCTCGAGGTCCGCGTGCACCCGGAGGACCTCGGCACGGTGATCGGGCGGTCCGGCCGGACCGCCAAGGCGCTGCGCCAGGTGATCGGCTCCATCGGTGGGCGCGGGGTGCGCGTCGACATCGTCGACTCGTACTGATGCTTCTCATCGTCGGCCGGATCGGCAAGCCGCACGGCATCCGCGGTGAGGTCACCGTGGAGGTGCGGACCGATGAGCCCGAAGCACGGTTCGCGCCAGGGTCGGTGCTGGTCACCGACCCTGGCGCGGTCGCGCCTGCGGAGCCCGGGACCTACCGGGTGCCGGAGAAGTTGACCATCGAGGCCGCCCGCTGGCACCAGGGGCGGCTGCTGGTCGCCTTCGAGGGCGTGCTCGACCGCGACGTCGCCGAGGCGCTGCGCGGCACCCTGCTCGGCGTGGACAGCGCCGACGTCGCTCCGCCGGCCGACCCGGAGGAGTTCCTCGACCACCAACTGGTCGGCCTGGCCGTGGTGACCGCGGCCGGCGAGCGGCTGGGCGAGGTGGCCCGGATCGACCACGCCCCCTCCTCCGACCTGCTGGTACTGCGGCGCCCCGACGGGAGGACCGCGCTCATCCCGTTCGTCAAGGCGATGGTGCCCGAGGTCGACCTCGCGGGCGGACGCGTGGTGGTGGAGCTGCCCGGCGGGCTGCTCGACCTCTGACTGGAGCCACCCCCTGATGCGCGTCGACATCGTGTCGATCTTCCCCGAGTACTTCGCCCCCCTGGACCTGTCGCTGATCGGCAAGGCCCGGGCGAGCGGCACGCTGCGGCTGGCCGTACACGATCTGCGGACCTGGACCCACGACGTGCACCGCACGGTCGACGACACCCCCTACGGCGGCGGTCCGGGCATGGTGATGCGGCCGGAGCCGTGGGGCGAGGCCCTCGACGCCCTGGCCCCCGACGAGCTGAGCCCGGACGGGCACACCCTGCCCCGGCTGCTCGTCCCGTCGCCGGCCGGCGTTCCGTTCACCCAGGCCATGGCGCACGAGTTGGCCGCCGAGTCACACCTGCTCTTCGCCTGCGGCCGCTACGAGGGCATCGACCAGCGGGTGCTCGACCACGCGGCGGCCCGGATGCGGGTGACCGAGGTCTCCCTCGGCGACTACGTGCTCTTCGGTGGCGAGGTGGCCGTGCTGGTCATCCTGGAGGCGGTCACCCGGCTGCTGCCCGGGGTGCTCGGCAACGCCGGCTCGCTGGACGAGGAGTCGCACGCCCACGGGCTGCTGGAAGCCCCGATGTACACCAAGCCGGCGACCTGGCGCGGGCACGAGGTGCCCGAGGTGCTCCGCTCCGGTGACCACGGGAAGATCGCCCGCTGGCGGCGCGACGAGGCGCTGCTGCGGACGGCGGACCGCCGCCCCGACATGATCGCCGCGCTGCCGCCGGAGAGCCTGGACAAGCGGGACCGGGCGGCGCTGGACCGGGGTGGATTTCAGCCGCCGGCGGGGGATGTGGCAAAGTAGAGGGGTTGCCGCATCCGCCCACGCCGTGGGTGGGTGCGAGGACCCTCGACCGGGGTCGGCGCCGCCGGCCACCACCCGGGGGTCAGAATCACCCATCCGCGCATCGACTGACGGTGCGCCGTGAGCCTCACGAGGACACAGCGATGAACATCCTGGACGCCCTTGACGCCCAGTCGAAGCGCGCCGACCTGCCCGACTTCCGTGCCGGTGACACCGTCAAGGTGCACGCGCGGGTCGTCGAGGGCAACCGTTCCCGGGTCCAGATCTTCCAGGGCGTCGTCATCCGCCGCCAGGGTGACGGGCTGCGCGAGACCTTCTCGGTCCGCAAGGTCAGCTTCGGCGTGGGTGTGGAGCGCACCTACCCGCTGAACAGCCCGGCGATCGACCGGATCGAGATCGTGACCCGCGGTGACGTGCGGCGCGCCAAGCTCTACTACCTGCGCGAGCTGCGGGGCAAGAAGGCCAAGATCAAGGAGCTGCGCGAGAAGCAGCCAGCGAGCTGAATTTCGCCTCGCCACGCCGCCTGACCTGTGCGGATGTCGTATTGACCGGAGCGCATTACCCTGGTCGTACGGGCGCCGGGGGACGGCGCGCCGCGCCTACTCGACGCGGTGTCACAGCGGTCCACTACCGCCCGTGGGGTCTCTCCAGGAGACTCCCGGGCGGTAGTGTCGTTTCCGCGGACCGGAGAGTGGCATGGTGCAGATGCTTGACGAGGACGGCACCGTCGACCCGTGGCGCCGGCGGGCCCGGCGCAGCCGCCGGCAGATGCCGCTCTGGCAGGAACTGCCCCTCCTCCTCGTCGTCGCCTTCTGCCTCGCGGTGCTGATCCGCACCTTTCTGCTCCAGGCGTTCTTCATCCCGTCCGGGTCGATGGAGGACACCCTGCTCATCGGCGACCGGGTGCTGGTCAACAAGGTCGTCTACGACGTCCGCGACCCGGCCCGCGGCGAGGTGGTCGTCTTCCGGGGCACCGACCGGTGGGTCGCCCAGGAGGCTCCGGCACCGCCGACCAACTTCGCCGGCAAGGTCGGCCGCACCCTCGGTGACCTGGTCGGCATCAGCCGGCCCGGCGAGAAGGACTTCATCAAGCGGGTCATCGGGGTGCCCGGCGACCGGGTCTGGTGCTGCGACAAGGGCCGGGTCGTGGTCAACGGCGTGCCGCTGGACGAGCGGGGATACGTCTCCGAGGACTCGCCGGTCGAGCTGCCGCCGAACCCCAAGGAGTGCCGTTCCCGGCAGTTCACCGAGATCGTCGTGCCGCCCGGGCAGATCTTCGTGATGGGCGACCACCGGCTGGTCTCCCAGGACGCCCGGTGCCAGGGCCCGGTGCCGATCGACAACGTGGTCGGCCGCGCCTTCATGATCGTCTGGCCGTCTCAACGGTGGACCACCCTGCCCGTCCCGGGAACCTTCGCCGACCTGCCGCAACCCAACGCCGCGCCGGCCCGGCCGGCCCCGGTGGATCCCGACCCGGTGGGCGGCGTCGTCCTGATCCTCCCGGTCACGGCCGCGCTCTCCGTTCTCGCGCGTTCGGGGCGACTGCGCCACGGGCGGGGACGTAGGCTCCACCCGTGATTGACGAGCAGACCGAGAAGCCACGCAGCTCCTTCTGGAAGGAGCTGCCCATCCTCCTGGGCGTGGCGATCCTGGTCGCAGTGCTGGTTCGTGCCTTCGTGCTGCAGACCTTCTTCATCCCCTCCCCGTCCATGGAGAACACCCTCAAGATCGACGATCGGGTGCTGGTCAACAAGCTGGTCTACGACTTCCGCTCGCCGCACCGGGGCGAGGTGATCGTCTTCAAGGCGCCCACCGAGTGGAGCGGCAACCCGGAGGGCGAGGACTTCATCAAGCGGGTGATCGGGGTCGGTGGTGACCACGTGGTCTGCTGCGACCGCACCGGCCCGCAGGAACGGTTGATCATCAACGGCAAGCCGATCGACGAGCCGTTCATCTTCCCCGGCAACAAGCCCGCCGACCAGGACTTCGACGTCACCGTGCCGGATGGCCGGCTCTGGGTGATGGGCGACCACCGGGAGGCCTCCGGCGACTCGCTGGAGCACTGGCAGCAGTCCGGCGAGGACATCACCGAGGCCACCATCCCGGAGGACCAGGTGGTCGGGCGGGCCTTCACGATCTTCTGGCCCGTCGGCCGGGCGACCTGGCTCAGCGTGCCCGAGCAGTTCGACGGCATCCCCAATCCCTGACCCGGAGGGCGTGGGCGTTCGTCGGAGGCGTCTGGCAGGCTTGTGCGGTGACCGTCTACACCCCTCGTCGCGCGGCCCGCGTGCTGCTCGTCGACGCGTCCGACCGGGTGCTGCTGTTCGAGGGCAGTGATCCGGCCCGCCCGGGCCACCGCTACTGGTTCACCCCCGGCGGCGGCCTCGACCCCGGGGAGACCCCGGCCGCGGGCGCGGCCCGCGAGCTGGCCGAGGAGACCGGGCTGCGGCTCGCCCCCGCCGAGCTGGGCGCGCCGGTCTGGGCGGAGACGGTCGAGTTCCCGTTCGACGGGGTCTGGTACCGGCAGGAGCAGGAGTTCTTCCTGGTCCGGGTGCCGACCTGGGAGGTCGACACGGCGGGTTTCGACGAGATCGAGCAGGCCAGCATGCACGGCCACCGCTGGTGGTCGGTCGACGAGCTGGCCGGCACCGCCGAGCGCTACTACCCGCCGGACCTGGTGGACCGGCTCGCCCGGGCGCTCGCCGGGGGTGGCCCGTGCTGACCCCGCCGCGCACCGTCGTGCGCCGTGACGGCGGCCTCTACGCGCTGGAGCGGGCCCTGCAACGGCGTGGCTTCCGGCACGTGGCCGGCGCCGACGAGGCCGGTCGGGGCGCCTGCGCCGGGCCGCTGGTGGCCGCCGCCGCGGTGCTGCCCGAGGGGCGGCGCGGCGAGATCGACGAGCTGGCCGACTCCAAGCTGCTCACGCCGGCGGCCCGGGAGCGGGTCTACGACGAGGTGGTGGCGCGGGCCCTAGCGTACGCGGTGGTGATCATCCCCGCCGACGAGGTCGACGCGCGCGGGCTGCACGTGTGCAACGTGGCCGCCATGCGCCGGGCGCTCGCCTCGCTGACCACCCGCCCGGAATACGTGCTGACCGACGGTTTCGGCGTCGACGGGCTGGACGTGCCCGGGCTGGCGGTCTGGAAGGGGGACCGGGTGGCCGCCTGCGTGGCGGCGGCGAGCGTGCTGGCCAAGGTCACCCGGGACCGGATCATGGTGGAACTGGACGAGCGGCACCCGGGCTACGGCTTCGCCGAGCACAAGGGCTACATCACCCCGGAGCACAGCGCCGCGCTGCGCGAGCTGGGGCCCTGCCGGGAGCACCGCTTCTCGTACGTCAACGTGGCCACCGTCTCCGGACGGGACGGGCGGCCGCCCCGCTCCCGCCGGCCGGCGGCCGGAAGCCCCGACGAGGCGCTCTTCGGCGCCCCTGCCGAGGCGTTCGCGGACGGCCCGGACGAGCCGATGGAGCGCTCCGGCGCGCCAGGGGGTACCGTCGGCGTGGCGTTGGGCGAGCAGGCGCGACCTCCGGCGCCGGTGGGGGAAGATGTGGTCATGGAAGGCGGAGTGCGATGAGCGCGGAAGATCTCGAGAAGTACGAGACCGAGATGGAGCTGCAGCTCTACCGGGAGTACCGCGACATTGTCCGCCAGTTCTCCTACGTGGTGGAGACCGAGCGCCGCTTCTACCTGGCGAACCAGGTCGACCTGCACGTGCGTAACTCGGACGGCGAGGTCTACTTCGAGGTCGAGATGCACGACGCCTGGGTGTGGGACATGTACCGCCCCGCCCGGTTCGTGAAGAATGTCCGGGTAATGACGTTCAAGGACGTCAATGTGGAAGAGCTCGAAAAGCCCGACATCTCGCTTCCCGCAGACTCCGGATTCGGCGGCTGATCCGACCCGACCCGAGCGGCGGCCGGCGGGCTCGCCGGCCCGCCCGCCGCCCGAGGCGGATCACTCCGCCAGCACGACCACCTCGACCAGCTGCACCAGGTTGTTCGCGAACCCACCCCGGTTCCACGGCTGCTCGACCGGCTGGGTCCGCCCGGAGGCGTCGACCGCCCGGGCGCCCAGCACGTGCCGCCCCGGCGTCGCCCGCCACGACACCTGCCACCGCCGCCACGCCCACTCGCCCCCGGTGGGCTCGTCCAGCGTCGCCGGCGCCCACGTCGTACCGCCGTCGAAGGTCACCTCCACGGCCGTCACCGGCGCGTGCCCCGACCAGGCCCGCCCGTCCACGGTGCACGGCCCCGGCCGCAACACCCGGGTCCGTGACATGAAGTCCGGGAAGCCCGGCGGGCGCACCAGGGCCCGGGGCTCGATGCGGGTCACCGGCACACCTGGGTCGTCGGCGTCCTGCCGCAGCCGGTACGCCACCGCGTTCTGGTAGCCGTCGAACGGCTCGGTCAGCACCCGGATGTCGCGCAGCCACTTGACGTGCGCCATCCCGTACCAGCCGGGCACGATCAGCCGCAGCGGCGCGCCGTGCTGCGGCAGCAGGGGAGCGCCGTTCATCTCGTACGCCAGCAGCACCTCCTCGCGCAGCGCGTCGGCCACCGGCAGGGCCCGCTGGTAGTCCTGCTCGACGCCGCGCTCCACCCCGTGGTCGGCGCCGGTGAAGACCACGTCCACCGCGTCGGCGGCCAGCCCGGCCTCGCGCAGCAGCGGGGCCAGCGGGGTGCCGGTCCACTCGGCGTTGCCCACCGCCTCCACCAGCCACGGCTGGCTGACCGGGCGGGGGTCCAGCAGCGCCCGGCCGTTCCCCGCGCACTCCAGGGTGACCCGGTGGGTGACCCGGGGCCGCTCCCGCAGCGCCGCCAGGTCGAGGCGGAGCGGACGCGCGACCGCGCCGCCCACGGTCAGCGCGTGCGCCGCCGGGTCGACGTCCGGGATGTCGTAGTGGATGAGCAGGTAGTGCAGCCCGGCCGGGGTCACGTCGTAGCGCAGCGCCTCCAGCGGGATGCCGTGGTTGCGCGCGGCCAACTGGAGTTCCGCGGCGCTGATCGCCTCGTCCGGCCCGGCGATCCGGGATGGCCGGCTGACGTCGTCCACAGTGGTCATTTCGCTGCTCCTCGGCCTGTTCAGGGGTGGGTGAGGCGGTCGTAGCCGATGAACTCGAACATCGCCGTGCCGGGCGCCAGCGGGCGGGGCGGGCCGGTGAGGCGGTGCACGCCGACGCCGGCCCCGTCGGCGGGGCTGCTCACCGCGATCGGCGCGAACCCCTCCTCGGCGAACCAGTCGCAGATGGCGGGGACCAGGTCCGGTTCGCGGCGGTGCCGGGTCCAGAAGACCGTGCCGCCGGTGGCGCAGAGCGAGGCGCAGTGCCGCACGGTCGCCCGGATGTCGGCGTCGCTGATGTTGCCGAAGATGCCGCAGGCCAGCACGAGGTCCGCCGGTACGAGGTCGGCGTACCGGTCGGTCAGCGCCGCGTCCCCGACCACCACCTCCACGCCGGTCAGCCCCGCCTCGGCGGCGGCGTGCCGGGCCACCTCGGCGTTGCGCGGGTCCAGCTCCACCAGGCGGGCCGTCACGTCCCTGCCGCGCGGGTGGGTGGCCAGCACCGGGATCAGGTCGCGCCCCTGGCCGGCGCAGAGGCTGATCGCCCGCAGCGACCCGGGCGGCGCGGTGTCCAGCGCCTCCGCGATGCGGTCCCGCACCTCGGCGAGACGGCGGGAAAGGGAGGAGTCCGGCTGGTCGTAGTCGGTGTGCCAGGCGTACCAGTCCTTCGTCACGCGGCCAGCATAGGCGGCGCTCCGATAGCAGATCCGCCCCGCGTGCGGGGCTTGTCCACAGGCGCACTGCGGTCCACAGCGGCGGTCGTCACGTGGTTGCCGGCGTGCTGCGGGGCCGGCAGTGTGCGGTGGCGTGTGGATCCTGTCGAACCGCGCCGGCCCGGCCATCGTGATGGTGCTGCTGGCCATCCCGGGGCTGCCGGCCGATGTCGGGGTGGTGGCCGCGGCCCGGCCGTCCGCCGTGTCGCCGCCTTCCCCTCCGCAGGTCGTGTCCGTGGCCCGGCCGCTCACGCCGTCGTCGCCGCGCTCGCCCGGGGCGTCGACGGTCGGCACCCCGGCGGCGCGGTTCCGCTGGCCGCTGGCCGGCACGCCCCGTGTCGTGCGCCGGTTCGACCCGCCGCCGCAGCCCTGGCTGCCGGGGCACCGGGGCGTGGACCTGGCCGCCACCCCCGGCGTCGAGGTCCGGGCGGCGGGCGCCGGGGTGGTGCTCTTCGCCGGCACGGTGGCCGGGCGGCCCGTGGTCACCGTCGGGCACGCCGACGGGCTGCGCACCACCTACGAGCCGGTCCGCCCCGGGCCGCCGGTCGGCGCCCGGGTCGCCGCGGGCGCGCCGATCGGCCTGCTGATCGCCGGGCACCCGGCTGCGCCGTGGCGGCGTGCCTGCACTGGGGGCTGCGCCGGGGCGAGGAGTATCTCGATCCGCTCGCCTTGCTCGGGCTCGGCCCGGTCCGGCTGCTCCCGCTCGATGCGCCGCCCGCCGCGGCTCAGCCCTGGGCGAGCAGCGTGGGCAGCCGGAGGGCGAGCCGGTCGTACTCGTCGGGGGTGTTGTAGACCTGGCCGCACAGGCGCAGGTAGCCGCGACCGTTCCAGCCGGCGATCGACACCTCGGCCGCGAGCCGGTCCGCGATCCGGGCCTGCAACTCCCGGGCCGCGTCCATGGTGGTCGCGACGCCGGGCGGCAGCGGGATCAGCCGCATGGCGACCATCGGTCCGCCCGGTTCCGGCAGGTGGGTCGGCGCCACCCCGAGCGCATCCCCGACCACCCGTTGCCCGTACGCGGCCAGCGCCGCGTTGTGCGCCCGCACCCGGTCCACGCCGAGGCTGCGCAGCGTGAACAGTCCCACCGGGGCGGCCAGCCAGCCGGTGTAGTCGAGGGTGGCCTGCCACTCCACCCGGGTGGGGAACCCGCTGCCCTGCTCCCAGGAGACGACCAGCGGCTGGATCCGCTCCCGCCACGGCTCGGCCACCACCAGGGCGGCGGTGCCGCGCGGCGCGTACGCCCACTTGTGCAGGTTGCCGACCCAGAAGTCGGCGCCGACCGAGGCCACCGTGGTCGGCAGCATGCCCGGGGCGTGCGCGGCGTCGACCAGCACCGGCACCCCGTGCTCCCGGGCCACCCCGACGATCGCCGCCGTGGGGAAGAGCCGCGCCGTGGGCGAGGTGAGCTGGTCGACGATCAGCAGCCTGGTCCGCCCGGGACGCAGCCCGGCCCGGACGATCTCCACCACCTCCTCGTCGGTGGCGGTCAGCGGCACCGGCAGCGTCCGGGAGACCGCCCCGGTCCGGGCGCACTCCCGCTCCACCGAGAAGCCGACCGCGCCGTACCCGTGGTCGGTGGTCAGCACCTCGTCGCCAGGACCCAGCGCCAGCGACTGGAGCACGATGGCCGCGCCGGTGGTGGCGTTGCCGACCAGGGCCGTGCCGTCCGGGTCCGCGCCGAGGAACGTGGCCAGGTGCCGTCGGGCGTGGGTGATCCGGTCGACCAGGCCCTGGGTGAAGAAGCGGAGCGGGTTGGCCTCCATCTCGTCGCGCAGGCGCTGCTGGGCGCGCTGCACGACGATCGGAACCGCGCCGAACGATCCGTGGTTGAGGTGGCTGACCGACGGGTCGAGGGAGAAGAGCAGCCGAGCCCCGGGGATCGGCTCGGGCGGCTGCGGAACCGTCATCGGCCGATCGTAGCCCGTCGTGGATCATCAACTCGCCGCTTCCCGCCGGCTGTCGGTGGAGGTGGGGCCCGCGGGAGCCGATCGTGTCGCCCCTCCCGTGACCGGCCCCGTAGGCCCGCCGTTGTCCCGCCGTGTCTCCCCGGTGCGCGGGTCCACCGCCAGCACGCCTGACGCAGGGTCAGGCTCGCGGGTGCGCCTGCCGGTACGCCGCCCGCAGCCGCTCGACCGAGACGTGGGTGTAGATCTGGGTGCTGGCCAGGGACGAGTGCCCGAGCAGCTCCTGCACGGCGCGCAGGTCCGCGCCACCCTCCAGCAGGTGGGTGGCGGCCGAGTGCCGCAGGCCGTGCGGGGTCACCCGGGGCAGGCCGGCGGCCTCGGCGTACCCGGCGACGATCCGGCGGGCGGTGGTCGGGTTGAGCCGGCCGCCGCGGGCCCCGAGCAGCAGCGCGCGACCCGAGCGGGGCGTCGCCAGGGCCGGCCGGCCACGGGCGAGCCACGCGTCCAGCGCGCGCTGTGCCGGCACCCCGTAGGGCACGGCCCGTTCCCGCCCGCCCTTGCCGAGCACGCGTACCACCCGGCGGGCCTGGTCGACGTCGCTGACGTCCAGGCCACAGGCCTCGCTGATCCGCACCCCGGTGCCGTAGAGCAGTTCGAGCAGCAGCCGGTCGCGCAGCAGCACGGGATCGGGCGCGTCGTTCCCGCGCTGGGCCGGCGCGATTGCCTGGTTCGGCGTCGGGACGTTCCCGCTTCCGGCCGGCACGGCGTCGTCGCGCCCGGGGCGCATGGCACCGTTGTCCGGGGTCGGTGCGCCGCCCCCGCTCCGGGTCGGCGCGAGGTTCCCGTCCCTGGCCGGTTCGGCCCCGTCCCCGGTCGGGGCGGCGTCTCCGCTCGGGGTCGGTGCGGCGTCGCCGGCGTCGGCCGTCGTTCGTGCCCGGCTCCGGTCCGGGGCGTCCATCAACGCGGCGGCCTGGTCGGCTCGCAGGACGGTGGGCAGCTCCCGGTGCGCCTTGGGACTGGCCAGCGGCGCGGCCACGTCACCGGCGAGCAGGCCGGTCCGGTGCGCCCAGGCGCTGAAGGTACGGGCCGCGGCGGCCCGCCGGGCGAGGGACGTCCGGGCCGCGCCCATGGTCCGTTGCTTCGCCAGCCAGCTCCGCAGCACGGTCAGGTCCAGCTCCGCGAGGTCGGCGCAACCCATCCGCACCGCGTGGTCGAGTAGCGAGACGAGGTCCGTCACGTACGCCCGCACGGTGTGCGCGGACCGGTTGCGTACCCGGGCCAGATGGTCGGCGAAGTCGTCGACCGCCTCCCGCATCGGCGCCGGCAGCGCCTCGTGGGCCGCCCGCGTGCCGCGTCGCTGATCAGTCATCGGCTACCCCGGCGGACGCACGGGTGCCACCGGCGCCCGGGGCGCCGCGCCGGCGCGGTGAGGCGGGGCGGTCGGAAGACACCGGTTCAGCCTACGGGCGTGGGCGGCCGACGGCCGACCGCCGCTCCGGGCTGGAGGCTGCTGGCGCGGTTGTCCGGGCACCGTCCCGGGCCGGCCTGACTGAGCGCTCGCACCGCTCTTGCCGGGTGGTCGGCCGGGTAGTGCTCACAGCCTCGGCCTGACGAGCGTTTATCTGATCATCGTCGCGACTGGAGGGCGACAGAACGGAAAGACGGGGGACGCGGCGCGCCGTTCGGGGTGGCTGACCCGGCCCTGGACAGGGGAAACTGTTGCTACGAAAAGGACGGTGGCAACGTCCCGGGGTCCGCCGACGCGCGACCCTCCGGCGTGGCCGAACGGTGCCGACATCCCGCCAGAGCGGGCGGCCGGGCGCTGCGGCGTACCGGCCTGGTGGCGGCGCGGAAGGGTGACTCGCGAGACGGATCGGAACGGGCGTCCCCCGGGGCGGTGACGCCGGTGGGAGGAGGGACCGAGCATGGGGGTGGATGCCGTCCTCTATCGGCAGGTGCGGGCCGGGCCCGCCCGCCGCCGGCCGTCGTACGTCTCCACGGAGGTGGTGGCGGACCCGCACGACGTCCTGCTGAACCTGCTCAAGCGGGTGCGGGGCGGAGGTCGTACGCCCCTGCTGGACCGGGTCGATCCGCTCGGTGAGCTGGTGGTGGACGCCGAGGCGGTGCCACAACTGCTCGCCGAGCTGCCCTGCCTGGCGGAGGCGGCCCAGGCGCCCGCGGAGGTCGACCAGATCCGCCGGCTGGCCCTCCTCGCCCGGCGCTGCCTGAGCAGCCGCGATGCAGAGATCCGGTTCGAGGGCGACTGACCGGCGGCACAGGACCCGGCAGGTCAGCTCGGGGGAGTAGCCGACGGGCCCGGACCGACACCCGTCGGCGCCCGGCCGCCACCGGTTCCCGCTGGGGCGGCGGCGCGAGGGCGTAGCCGTCGTCGCGGCGTACCACCATGGCCAACTCCTCCAACATGGAGAGCTTGCGCATCGCGGTGCGGAGGTCCACCCCGGCGCGTGCCGCGACGCGCTCCACGCCGATCGCCTTCCGCCGGGGCAGTGCCTCCAGCACCTGGGCCGCCTCGTCGTCGAGCCGGTCCCGCGGGCGCTCCGGCGCGCGGGCGGGTGGCGCCAGGTCGTAGCCGATCCGCCCCACCTCCTCCAGCACATGGGCCGTGCCGGTCACCAGCCGCGCCTTGTGCTGCTCGCGGAGCACCTCGTGCGCGCCCACCGACATGGCCGAGGTGACCGGCCCCGGCACCACCATCGCCGGGCGGCCGACACCGACCGCCCGGTTCAGGGTCTGGGTCGCGCCGCTGCGGGCCGCCGCCTCCACCAGCACCGTGCCCGTGGTGGCCGCCGCGATGACCCGGTTGCGGATGAGGAACCGGGGCCGCAACGGCTCCGCGCCGGGCATCCACTCGCTCACCAGCAGGCCCGTCTCGGCGATCCGGTCGAACAGCGCGGCGTTGCCCACCGGGTACGGGCGCTCCAGCCCACAGGCCAGCACGGCGACCGTGAGCCCACCGGCGGTCAGCGCGCCCCGGTGCGCGGCGGAGTCGATGCCGAACGCCCCGCCGGAGACCACCGTCCAGTCCCGGTCGGCCAGCCCGTAGCCCAGCTCGGTGGCGACGTGCGTGCCGTACGGGGTGGCCGCCCGGGCACCGACCACGGCCACCGACCGGCCCAGCGCCTCGCCCAGCGGCCACGCCCCGCGTACCCAGAAGCAGAGCGGCGGGGCGGTCTCCAGGTCGACCCGGCGATCGGCGCCGGACAGCCGCAGCCGGCGCAGGTCCGCCACCCGGGCCGGCCATTCCTCGTCCTCGGGGGTGACCACCCGCGCACCGAGCCGCTCGGTGCGGGCCAGCGCCTGCTCCGCCACCGCCCGCGCCTCACCGGCGGCGGAGCGGGCCGCCACGGCCGA
The DNA here is from genome assembly GCF_040639095.1 of Micromonospora sp. NPDC023966. Lineage (NCBI taxonomy): Bacteria > Bacillati > Actinomycetota > Actinomycetes > Micromonosporales > Micromonosporaceae > Micromonospora > Micromonospora sp. NPDC023966. The sequence goes on from NZ_JBEZZJ010000010.1 coordinate 114,645, forward strand.
CCGGAGCGCCCGGTCCGGCGCGCCGCCGCTAGCAACGAAGATTCTTACGCTCCCGTTATGGATCTCACCGGCAGCGCCGGGATTCAGGCCTTCCACGCGATATCGACGGTGGACGGGTCGAAGTAGGAGCTGCCCGGCGTCCAGCCGCGCGGCCGGCCCTTCCGGGTCCGGTGGACCGTCACCGTCATCAGCGTGTCGATGACCGCCCGGCGCCGGTGTAGGTCGAGCCCTTCCCACGCCGTGCCGGGGTCTGTCGCACCGACCAGGCCGGCCAGGGCGTTGCCGCGGCCGGCGGTGGCCAGCTGGTCCTCAACTGCGGCGAGGCGGGCGCGTAGCCTCTCGGAGCCCTCGCGCAGCTGCCGGACGTCGATCGCGCCGTCGGCGTACGCGGCGGCCAGGCCGTCGAGTCGTTGGCGCAGCCCGGCAGCGTCGAGCTGGAGCGCGCCGGTGTTGGGGCCGCCGGTCGCGCTGAGCAGCTCGGCGACGTCCGGCCGGGACAGCCGCTCGACGACCACCGCGCCGATGTACGCGTCCAGCTCTTCGGCGTTCCGGCTGACGCACCGCTGCGCCTTGCAGGTGTACGACGGGACGCCGCGGCGAGCGCTGTTCTGCAGGGTGGCGCGCATCGGCTCGCCGCACACCCCGCACACCGCCAGCCCGCTTAGCAGCCATCGGCGGGCCGACGACCACTGCGTACGGCGGCCGGGGTGGGTCAGCGCGGACACCAGCGCCCGCCACCGGTCCTCGTCGACCACTGGCGGCCACGCGGCCGGCCCGACGATTTCGCCACGATGCTCCCGTAGGCCAGCGTTCCGGGCGCGCAGCAGCACCTTCCGCAGCTCGGTGGCTGTCCACGGCCGCCCGGTCGAGGTGAGCAACCCCCGGGCGTTCATCTCGGCCGCCTGACCGCGCAGGCTCCCGCCGGACAGGATCGCGTCGGTGGCCTCGGCAACCGCCCGGGCCTCCTCCGGCCGCAGGGTGACGCCGTCAGGCTCGTACCCGTACGGCCGCCGGCCGCCGCCCCATCGCCCATCGGCGGCGGCCTGGAGCTTTGCCCGCTGCTGCCGCTCGATCTGGTGCTCAATCTCGTACCGGGCCACCGCGCCGAGCTGCCGCGCCACCATGCGGCCGCTGGGGGTGCTCAGGTCGAGCGGGCCGGCCTTGACGGTGAAGGTGGGCAGGCCGCGCGGCTCGCAGGCTGAGATGTACTCCTCCAGCTCGGTGGGGGAGCGGTGGAGCCGGTCGGTGTGCCAGGCCAGGACGGCGTCGATGCGGGCGGCGGCGATGTCATCGAGCATCCGCCGGTACGACGGGCGCGGCTTGCCGCTGTAGGCGGATAGGTCGTTGTCGCTGTAGAGCTTCGCTACGGTCAGCCCGTGCCGCTGGGCCAGCTCCCGGCAGTCGGACTCCTGGCGGGCCACGCCGAGCCCGCCTCCCTCGCGGTCCCGGCTGATCCGGACATAGATGGCGGCTCGCGTCACGGCGCTGAGTATGGCATGACTTCACCTTCGTAGTTTCGAGCGCGGAGCCGTACTTGGGCGCGTCGGTCGAGAGTAGCTGAGGGGTGCGATGGCCGTGCGGACGCGTCCCGGGCCTCGTGTAGCGCGGTGTCGGGCAGGCCGGTGATCACCACGCCGGGCAGCCCGGGGGCCAGGTCCGCCTCGACCTCCACCACGTGCTCGGCCGTCCCGACCAGGCCCACGCAGAGCACCCTGGCGTAGCTCATGTCAGAACGCGCTCCTCAGGTGCTCGCCTGGGCCAGCCGGCGACCGGAAGCCGGACCGCGAGGACGTCGAAGTGGACCTCCTCGGCGGCCGTGCCCGTCGCGGCGAGCCAACGGGCGGCCAGCCCGCGCAGCCGGCGCGCCTTGGCCCGCACGACCGCCTCGGCCGGGCTGCCGAACTCCTCCGTACGCCGGGTCTTCACCTCGCAGAAGGCGAGCACCGGCCCGTCCCAGGCGATGATGTCGATCTCCCCTTCGGGGCACCGCCAGTTGCGGGCGACCGGGCGCAGCCCCGCCTCGATCAGGTGCCGGACCGCGCACCGCTCGCCGTACGCCCCGACGGCCTGGTTCCGCTTCGTCATGCCGGCCAGCGTGGGGCGGTCGGACCGGCGGCGGGTCCCGAGCGGGGCGCCCTGTGGACGACGGGCCGCCCTGTGGACGGACCGACGATCATGCGTTCGCTGTGCTAGCGCCTGATCGGCCAGTCACCGATGACCCGGCTGCGCGGCGATGACCAGCGGCGAGGTTCCGGGCGGCCCGGATGGCGCGCGTGGTGGCGGTCGCATACGGTGCCGGTCGTGGACGGACGACGGAGCTTTCCCGAGGATCAGCAGGGGTCGCACTGGGGTGACCGCGGGCACGAGGCGGAGTGGCGCGCCGCCGGCGAGCCGCGCTACCGCGACGACGACTTCCGTGCCCCGGAGCAGCGCACGGGCGAGAACCCGTACGGCGATCCGGGCCGGTTCGGGACCGCCGACCCGCTGAGCGACGACACGGACAGTTGGCGGTCGCGCCGGCCGGCCGACCCGGTGGAGACCTCCGGCGAGTTGCCGGGGGAGCGCGGCGGCCGGCGGGCGGCCCGCGAAGCCGCCGAACCGCTCGGCGCGGCGCCGCACAACGCCGGCGACCAGTTCGCCGGTGTCTCCCGCAGCAGCGTCGAGGCGTTCGGCGCGGGCCGGCTCGGCGCGGACCGCGTCGTCGACCCCCCGCGTCCCGCCCCGCTGGGCGGCTACCCGGTCGTGGAGTCGGGGCGTCCCGTCGAGCCGGCCCACGCCGGCCTGCCGCCGACCGGTCCCGGTGCGGCGACCCCGCTGATCGTCGGGGAGCGCCCGGGTGTCCCCGCGCCGGAGACGGCGGCCGGGCCGAATCCGCACCCGCTGGAGATGCCGACCGGCCCAATGCCGTCGGTCGCGCCCCGGTTCGACGGTCCGCCGCCCGGCGACGGCGTCTACCGGACCCGCCGTCCGGCCCTCGCGGTGCTGCTGGCGGTGATGGTGCTGGTCCTGGAGGTCCCCGCGCTGCGGGTGCTGCTGCGTGGCCTGGTCGGTGACCCGGTCTCCACGTCGCACGTCGTGGTGGGCACGTTCCTGGTGGTCGGGTTGCCGATCTTCGGCACCGGCCTGTACGGGCTGCGCACCGGAGGGTTGGCGCTCGCCGACGGCAGCCGCGGCTGGCTCCGCCCGCCGACCGCCTACCTGACCGTCGGGCTGGTGCTCTTCCTCGCCGCCGCCCTCGCCGCCCGCTGACCGTCGGCGGCCGGACCCCCCGCCCGCACCCGCCACTTTCGGCCGTCTCCGACCCGTCAACTCCAGGGGATGGCGGCGAGGGTGCCCTGAGGCGTCCGGAAAGGGTAAGGATGGGGGGTTCCCGAACCCCGGGACCGGGGGGAGGTGCAGGGGCGTACACTGGTCGACTGGCGACCGCCTTGCGCGGTCGACCTCGCGCGCCCTCTCCACGGACCTCTCGTGGAGCGACGGCCTCCCTGGTCCCGATCTTGATCGGGCCCACCCTGGCCGACGACCGGGCGCCAGGCGTCCGGCCGCCGGCCGGACGGGACAACCAGGGATGAACAGGGAGTACCCACCATGGCCGTCGTGACCATGCGCCAGCTGCTGGAAAGCGGTGTCCACTTCGGGCACCAGACCCGGCGCTGGAACCCGAAGATGAAGCGCTTCATCTTCACCGAGCGCAACGGTATCTACATCATCGACCTGCGCCAGACCCTCGACTACATCGAGAAGGCGTACGAGTTCGTGCGCACCACGGTGGCCGGGGGCGGCAGCATCCTCTTCGTCGGCACCAAGAAGCAGGCCCAGGAGGCCATCGCCGAGCAGGCGACCCGGGTCGGCCAGCCGTACGTCAACCACCGCTGGCTCGGCGGCATGCTGACCAACTTCCAGACGGTGTACAAGCGGCTCCAGCGGATGAAGGAGCTGGAGGCTCTGGGTGACCTGAGCGGCACCGCCGCCGGTTACACCAAGAAGGAGACCCTTCAGCTCTCCCGCGAGAAGGTGAAGCTGACCAAGACCCTCGGCGGCCTGCGCGACATGCAGAAGCTTCCGGCCGCGGTCTGGATCGTCGACACCAAGAAGGAGCACATCGCCGTCGACGAGGCCCGCAAGCTGGGCATCCCGGTGATCGCCGTGCTCGACACCAACTGCGACCCGGACGAGGTCGACTTCCCGATCCCGGGCAACGACGACGCGATCCGCTCGGCCGAGCTGCTGACCAAGGTCGTCGCCGCCGCCGTCGCCGACGGTCTGATCGCCCGCTCTGGTCGTGGCCGTGGCGGCGACGAGAAGCCCGAGCCGGGCCAGGTCGGCGCCGACGAGCCGCTGGCCGAGTGGGAGCGCGAGCTGCTCGAGGAGCCGAAGAAGGCCGACGAGCAGCCGGCGACCGCCGCCGAGCAGCCGGCGACCGCCGAGCAGCCGGCGACCGCCGAGCAGCCGGCGACCGCCGAGCAGCCGGCGACCGCCGCCGCGGAGTGATCGCGCCGTCGCGTCCCCACCGTCCAATTTCCCGGCCGGTGGGGCGCGACGGGTACGCCGGGCAGAACCGGGCCGGATCCGGGTAACCGGCAGCCAGACCATCCCACGCAGTCTCAAACACCGAAGAGAGAGTCATGTCCAACTTCACCGCCGCGGACGTCAAGAAGCTCCGCGACCTCACCGGCGCCGGCATGATGGACTCCAAGAAGGCGCTGACCGAGGCCGAGGGCGACTTCGACAAGGCCATCGAGATCCTGCGCGTCAAGGGTGCCAAGGACGTCGGCAAGCGGGCCGGGCGCACCGCCGCCAACGGCCTCATCGCCCACGCCGGCCAGGCGCTGCTCGAGCTCAACTGCGAGACCGACTTCGTCGCCAAGAACGACGCCTTCATCGCGCTGGCCCAGCAGCTGGTCGAGCACGGCGTGGCCAGCGGCGCGACCAACGCCGAGGAGCTGCTCGCCAGCACCATCGACGGCAAGAGCGTGGCCGACCTGATCCAGGAGCAGTCCGCCAAGATCGGCGAGAAGCTGGTGCTGAACCGCTTCGCCAAGCTCGAGGGCACCACCGCGGTCTACCTGCACCGCAAGAGCCAGGACCTGCCCCCGGCGGTCGGCGTTCTGGTGCAGTACTCCGGCAAGGCGGACGAGGCCGGCGACGCGGACGCCCGCGGCGTGGCCATGCAGATCGCGGCCATGCGCCCGAAGTACCTGACCCGCGACGAGGTTCCGGCCGAGACGGTCGAGTCGGAGCGGCGCATCGCCGAGCAGACCGCCCGCGAGGAGAACAAGCCCGAGGCGGCGCTGCCGAAGATCGTCGAGGGCCGGGTCAACGCGTTCTTCAAGGACTTCGTCCTGCTGGAGCAGGCGTCGGTCGCCGACAACAAGAAGACGGTGAAGCAGCTGCTGGCCGACGCCGGCATCGAGGTCACCGGCTTCGTGCGGTTCGAGGTCGGCCAGGCCTGAACCGCCGCGCCGGACGCATGACGCGCCCGGGCGCAGGGAAAACTTCGACGAGGAGGCCGCCGGTGTATGTGACAGGCACCGCGGCCTCCTCGTCACATAGGGTCTGCAGCGGCAGGTACGCGGTTCGCGGCGCCCACGAGGTGCGCGACGGAAGGGGCGGGGCGGATGACGCAGGTTGTGAGTGACCGGAGCCTGGCGGCGGATGATCCGACCGCCCCGCCGCCCGGTCGGGCCCGCCGGGTGGTGCTGAAGCTCTCCGGTGAGGTCTTCGGTGGCGGCGCCATCGGCGTCGACCCCGACGTCGTGCAGGCCATCGCCCGGCAGATCGCCACCGTGGTGCGGCGCGGCGTGCAGGTCTCCGTGGTGGTCGGTGGCGGCAACTTCTTCCGCGGCGCGGAGCTGCAGAAGCGCGGCATGGACCGGGCCCGCGCCGACTACATGGGCATGCTGGGCACGGTGATGAACTGCCTGGCCCTCCAGGACTTCCTGGAGAAGGAGGGCATCGAGACCCGGGTGCAGAGCGCGATCACCATGGCCCAGGTCGCCGAGCCGTACATCCCGCTGCGGGCGATCCGGCACCTAGAGAAGGGGCGCGTGGTCATCTTCGGCGCGGGCGCCGGGATGCCCTACTTCTCCACCGACACGGTCGCCGCCCAGCGGGCGCTGGAGATCCGCGCCGACGTGGTGCTGATGAGCAAGAACGGCGTGGACGCCGTCTACACCGCCGACCCCCGGATCGACCCCACGGCGAGCAAGCTCGACTCGATCACCTTCTCCGAGGTGCTGCGCCGCAACCTGCGGGTGGCCGACGCCGCGGCGTTCAGCCTCTGCATGGAGAACGGCCTGCCGATGCTGGTCTTCGGCGCCCAGGGCGACGACACGATCGTCCGTGCCGTCAGCGGTGAGAAGATCGGCACGCTGATCACCGCCTGACCGGCCTCCGCCGAGCCGGCAGCGGTCCTCCGACCCACCAGCACCAGCACAGCCCACGACGAGCGACAGAAGGAGGCGAGGAGACCGGTGATCGACGACACCCTCCTCGAGGCAGAGGAGAAGATGGAGCGTGCCATCGAGCACGCCAAGGAGGAGTTCGGCGGCATCCGCACCGGCCGCGCCAACGCCGCGATGTTCTCCCGGATCGTGATCGACTACTACGGCAGCCCGACCCCGCTGCCGCAGATGGCGTCCATCGCCGTGCCGGAGCCGCGCATGGTGATCATCAAGCCGTACGACAACTCGCAGATCAACGCCATGGAGAAGGCGATCCGCGACTCGGACCTCGGGGTGAACCCGAACAACGAGGGCAACCAGCTGCGCATCGTGCTCCCGCAGATGACCGAGGAGCGGCGCCGCGAGATGATCAAGGTGGCCCGGCACAAGGGCGAGGAGGCGAAGGTCGCCGTCCGCAACATCCGCCGCAAGGGCAAGGAAGAACTGGACCGCCTGGTCAAGGACGGCGAGGTCGGCGAGGACGAGGGCCGGCGCGCGGAGAAGGAGCTGGACGACCTGACCCAGCGCTTCGTCGCCACCGTGGACGAGCTGGTCAAGCACAAGGAGAACGAGCTGCTCGAGGTCTGAGCGCCCGCATACCCGCCACGGCACCGGTGTGCCGCCGCCCGCCACGGGTGGCGGCCCGGTGCCGTCGTCGTGCCGGGCGGCGTCCGCCGTGCGGGCTTCCCGGGTGCAGTAGGCTCGGCACGATTCCGCCCACCACCGGGTGAACGGCGGGGATCGGCCGGCCGTCGGGTCGGTCAACCGGAACGGCTCGCGGCTGTAGGGGATGGTCTTGGTCTTGCGTCATGTGGTGGCTCCCGTACCGCCTGCCGGTGCGTGATGTCCCACCCCGACCCCTACGGCAACGCCGAGCCGCGCGGCTGGGACCGCCCGGCCCCCTCGCTGCCCTGGCCGGAGACCGACCTGGAGCCCGGGCCCTGGCGTCGGCCGGGCGCCGGCCCCGAGGCGTACGCGCGTCCGCCCGGCCGCCCCGCCGCCGACCCGTACGCCCGGCCGGGTGACGGCTACGACGGGCCGCGCGGCCGCCGGCCGTACGACGGACCCCCGCCCCCCGAGCGGAGCTGGCGCGACGAGCCGGCGCCCCGCGGCCCCGGCCACCTGGACGCCGGTCCCGGCGGTCGCCGGCCGACCCGGGGCGCGGAGCGCGACCCGTGGGAGCGCGACCCGCACGAGCCGGGCTACGGCCCCGACCCGCGCGACTCGGGCTACGGCCCCGACCCGCTCGACTCGGGCTACGGCCCTGACCCGCGAGAGCCGGGCTACGGCCCCGCCCCGCGCGAGCGCGGGTTCGGCCGGCCCGACGACGAGTACCCGACCGCCCAGATCGCTCCGGTACGGGACGAACCGACCACTCAGCTCGCGGCGGTGCGGGACGAGCCCGCACCGGACCCCGAACCGTCGGCCGGCCGCCGGTCGAGGGGCCGGCGACGGGCCAGCGCGGACCGTCCCCCGACCGTCCAGCCGAAGACCTCCAAGGCGGGCCGCAACCTGCCGGCCGCGATCGGTGTCGGGTTGGCCCTGGGCGCGGCGATCGTGCTGCCGCTCTTCTTCTACCTGCCGGCGTTCCTCGCCGTGATCGCCGCCGCGGTGGCGATCGGCTGCTGGGAGATGGCCCGCGCGGTACGCCGCAGTGGCGCCCACCCGCCGCTGGTGCCGCTGATGGCCGGTGGCGTGATCACCATCGGGCTGGCCTGGTTCGCCGGGCCGGACGCACTCTGCCTCGGGCTGCTGGTCACCGTGCTGGGCACGATGATCTGGCGGCTGGGCGACGGCCCCGGCAACTACCAGCGCGACCTCACCGCGGCCACCCTGATCGCGGTCTACGTGCCCTTCCTCGGCGGTTTCGCGGCGATGCTGGCGGCCGCTCCCGACGACGGGCACCTGCGGGTGCTGGTCACCCTCGTCGCCGTGGTGCTCTCCGACACCGGCGGCTACGCGGCCGGCGTCGCCTTCGGCAAGCACCCGATGGCCCCTACGATCAGCCCGAAGAAATCCTGGGAGGGCTTCGCCGGCTCGGTGACCGCGTCCGCGGCGGGCAGTGCCCTGCTGCTCTGGCTGCTGCTCGACGTGGCCCCCTGGTGGGGCGCGCTGTTCGGGGTGGCGATCTCCGGCGCGGCGGTGCTCGGCGACCTCGCCGAGTCGATGATCAAGCGCGACCTCGGGGTCAAGGACATGAGCAACCTGCTCCCCGGGCACGGCGGCCTGATGGACCGGCTCGACTCGATCCTGTTCGCGGTGCCGACCGCGTACCTGCTGCTGGCGCTCTTCGTGCCGATGGCGGGCTGAGTCGTGAATCACGTGGGTGGCGCCCCCTCGGCCGGCCGGCCGGGGCCGATTCGGCACCCACGGACAGGTGCGTCCCGCGTTCGGCGTGTCAGACTGGACGCGCCATGACGAGCCTCCCGCTGATCTCCGTAGACCCCGACGCCCGCGGCCGCCGGCCCGCGATGCCACCCCGTCACCTCGCCGACCTGGACCTGCCGGGCCGGCAGGCGCTCGTCACCGAGCTGGGGGAGCCGGCGTTCCGCGCCAAGCAGGTCTCGAACCACTACTTCGGCCGCCTGGTCCGCGACCCGGCCCAGATGACCGACCTGCCGGCGGCGACCCGCGAGCGGCTGGCGGGCACGCTGCTGCCCACCCTGCTCAACCCGGTACGCGAGATGGCCTGCGACGACGGCGCCACCCGCAAGGCGCTCTGGCGGCTGCACGACGGCTCGCTGGTGGAGAGCGTGCTGATGGGCTACCCGGACCGGGTCACCGTCTGCATCTCCAGCCAGGCGGGCTGCGGCATGGCCTGCCCGTTCTGCGCCACCGGCCAGGCCGGGCTGACCCGCAACCTCTCCACCGCCGAGATCGTCGACCAGGCCGTCTACCTGGCCGGGGTGGCCGCGTCGGGGGCGGTGGCTGGCTCCCCGCCGCGCCTGTCGCACGTGGTGTTCATGGGCATGGGCGAGCCGCTGGCCAACTACTCGCGGGTGGTGGCGGCGATCCGCCGGCTGGTCGCTCCGGCTCCGGAGGGGCTCGGCCTGTCCCAGCGGCACATCACCGTTTCCACAGTCGGCCTGGTCCCGGCCATCCGCCGACTGGCCAGCGAAGACCTCTCAGTGACTCTTGCGTTGTCGCTGCACGCCCCCGATGATGAGCTGCGCGACGAACTCGTGCCGGTCAACCAGCGCTGGAAGGTGTCCGAGGTGCTGGACGCGGCGTGGGACTACGCGGACACGACGGGGCGTCGCGTGTCCATCGAGTACGCGATGATCAAGGACGTGAACGACCAGCCGTGGAGAGCCGATCTGCTCGGGCGGCTGCTGGCCGGCAAGCTGGCCCACGTGAACCTGATCCCGCTCAACCCGACTCCGGGCAGCCGCTGGGACGCCAGCCCGAAGCCGGTCGAGCGGGAGTTCGTCCGGCGGTTGCGCGATGCCGGGGTGTCCACCACCGTGCGGGACACCCGGGGTCGCGAGATCGACGGGGCGTGTGGGCAGCTCGCCGCCGCCGAGGACAGGGACAGCGACCCACGCGCCGCAACGGCGTGACGGCGTAGCGGTAGAGACCAGGAGACATAGTGGCGAGTCAGGGTCAGCGTTTCCGGCGTAAGGCGCTCCGCCGGGGATACAAGGTCGACGAGGTGGACGCCTTCCTGGACCGGGTGGAGGCGACACTCGCCGGCCAGCCGGTCGGCGCGCCCGTGGCCTCCCAGGAGGTCCACGACGTCGTCTTCCGGGTCCGTTTCAACGGCTACGACGAGTGGCAGGTCGACCTGCACCTCGACCGGGTCGAGCGGCAGCTCGCCGAGCTGGAGGAGCGCGGTGGCGCCCCCGGCGGGCGCGGTGGCGACCCCCGGATGGCCGACCGGCTCGGCCCGCCCATGCGCGACGACCGCGGCCTCTCGCCGGTGCCGCAGCCCCCGATGCCGCCCCGGCCGATGCCCGCGCAGGCCGGTCCGCCCGCCGATCGCTACGGCAACCGCTACGACGAGCCGACCGGGGCGTTCGCCGGCGGCTACGACGGCCCGCGCGGCGGCTACGACGCACCCCGCGGCCCGGGCGCCCCGGGTGGCCCCGGCCCGATGGGCCCGGGCGCCCCGATGGGGCACGGCGGCCCGCCGTCGCGCGGCCTGCCCCCCGGCCCGGGCGGCTACGGCCAGGACGAGCGGTTCGACGGCTTCGAGGCCGGCCGGCACGGCCACGCCGACATGACCGCCGAGTTCCGGATGCCGGAGCGGGACCTGCGCGACCCGCGCGGCCGTGGCCCGGCCGGCCCGCCGCCGCTGCCGCAGCAGGGCTACGGCCCGGACCAGGGTTACGGCGGCCCGGAGCAGGGCTACGGCGGCGGCCCCGGCATGCCCGGCCCGCCGATGGCCGGCCCGCCGGTCGGTGGCCCGCCCATGGTCGGCCCGCCGATGGCCGGCCCGCCCGGCAGCGACCTCTACCGGGTGGACCAGATCCGCCGCAGCTTCCAGGTGCGCCGGTTCGGCAGCGGGTACGACCCGGACCAGGTCGACCGGTTCTTCGAGACGCTGCTCGGCGGCATGCAGGGCCGCAACCCGATGCCGGTGAACCCGAAGGACCTGGACACCCTGCGCTTCGGGCTGGTGCCCGGCGGCTACTTCGAGGCAGAGGTCGACGCCGCGCTCAAGGACGTGCAGGACATCCTGCTCGGCCGCTGAGCCCGCGCACGACGACGAAGGGCCCGTCCCCGATCGGGGGCGGGCCCTTGCGCGTACCGGCCGAGTGGGCGCCGGTCAGGACCGCAGGCCGTTGCGGCGCAGCACGGCGTCGCCGATGACGATGGCCAGCAGCAGGGCCGCGAGCCCGAACAACCAGATGTTCTCCACGTTGCCCTCGTGGTTGCCGCAGAGCGCCATGAGCACCAACACCGCCGCCGACAGCACCGCCCCGATCCGTCCGGACTTGCGGTGTCCGGGCCTGTGCTGGTCTGGCGCGGTTACCGGCTCGCTTCCTGCCACTGTCGGTCCTTCCCTCGCGATCGGATCTCCGGTTAGTCTGGCACGCCCCGTGCCGGGCCCGGCGCAGGGTCCGGCCTGATGGGGGACGCATGACCCGCGAGGACGATCGGAAGCTGCTCAAGGCGGCGTACGAGGCGTGGGACGCGGAAGACTGGGCGATCGCCGGGGAGCGGCTGGAGCGGCTGGTGCGGCGGCACCCGGACCATCGGCGGGCGCCGGTCTGGTGGTACGACGCGGCGCTGGCCCACAAGTTCCTGCGCAACTGGGCGAAGGCGTACGAGCTGGGCCGGGAGGCGGCCGCGCGGGCGAAGCGGGGTGCCGAGGACCCGGCGTTCTGGAACCTGGGCATCGCGGCGACGATCATGGAGGACTGGGCGACGGCGCGGGAGGCCTGGCGCGGCTACGGGCTGACCGTGCCCGACGGTGACGGCGAGATCGTGGGCGACTTCGGGGTCACGCCGGTCCGGCTGAATTCGGCTGCCGGGGGAGAGGTCGTCTGGGCCCTGCGGCTCTGCCCGGCCCGGGCCCGGGTGCTGAGTGTGCCGACGCCGGAGTCGGGTCGCCGGTTCGGCGAGGTCGTGGTGCACGACGGGGCCCCGAACGGCGAGCGGACGGTCGACGGACAGGTGTTCTCCGTCTTCGACGAGCTGTTGCTGTTCCGGGGCTCCGACCTGCCCACCGCGACCGTCGAGGTCGCCGCCGCCACGCCGGAGGACGTCCGGGCGCTCTCCGCGCTCTTCCACGAGCAGGGGTACGCGGCGGAGCCGGCCAGCGGCGTCCGGCCGATCTGCGCCTGCTGCAGCGAGGGCGGCCTGGATCAGCATCCCGACCACCAGGTCGCCGGTGGGCAGCAGGTGTACGTCGCGGCGCCGGCCGACCGGATCGCCGGACTGATGGACGCCTGGTGCGCCGCCGAACCGGAGCGCCGGAGCTGGTCGGGATCGGTGCGGGCCTGACGCCCGGGCCGTTGGACCTGCCCGCCCGGGGCGGAAGGTCACTACCGGCGTCGCGGAACGGTGACCACACTGCCTCCGGTAGCGTCTTGACGTACGCCTGATGTCTTTTTGAGGGGGACTGCGGTGCGAGTGACCGGTACGGGCCATGCCAGCATGCGGATCGACACGGCCGCGGGCAGCATCCTGTGCGACCCGTGGGTCAATCCCGCCTACTTCGCCTCCTGGTTCCCCTTCCCGGACAACTCCCAGCTCGACTGGGCGGCCCTCGGCCAGTGCGACTACCTCTACGTGTCGCACCTGCACCGGGACCACTTCGACGCCAAGCACCTGCGGGACCACATCTCCAAGGACGCCACCGTCCTGCTCCCCGAGTTCCCCACCTCGGAGATGGAGGACGAGCTGCGGGAGCTGGGCTTCACCAAGTTCCTGAAGGCCCCGAACGAGCAGGTCGTGGAGCTGCCCGGCGGTCTGAAGATCATGATTCAGGCGCTGACCAGCCCGACCGACGGCCCGATCGGCGACTCCTCGCTCTGGGTCGAGTACGACGGAGTCCGGCTGCTCAACCAGAACGACGCCCGCCCGACGGACCTGAGCGTCTTCGCCGAGCTGGGCCACGTGCACGCCCACCTGCTCCAGTTCTCCGGCGCGATCTGGTACCCGATGGTCTACGAGCTGCCGCAGGCGGCGAAGACCGCGTTCGGCAAGCAGAAGCGCGACCGGCAGTTCGACCGCACCTGGCGCTACATCGACGACCTGAAGGCCGACCACGTCTTCCCGATCGCCGGGCCGCCCTGCTTCCTCGACGACGAGCTGTTCCAGTTCAACGACGTCTTCGGCGACGAGGGGAACATCTTCCCCGACCAGTCGGTGTTCCTGGCCGAATACGCCAAGGTCGGCGGCACCAACGGCATCGTGCTGCTGCCGGGCAGCGTCGCCGAGGTCACCACCGAGGGCGCGACCACCACCCACCCGGTGCCGGTCGAGGAGTTCTTCGCGAACAAGCGCGCCCACCTGGACGAGATGCGGGAGCGCAAGCGCCCGATCATTGAGGCGGAGAAGGCGTCCTGGCGGCACCCCGAGGTGGACGTGCTCGGCGAGATGAAGCGCCGGATCGAGCCGCTGCTCGACGAGTCGATCTACCTGGCCAAGGGTGTCGGCGGCCCGGTCCGCTTCGACCTGGTCGGCTACGACGGCGAGAGCGTCGAGTCGATCGTGGTGGACTTCCCGGGCAAGGAGGTCCGGCCGTACGCGGACGAGAAGGTCCGCTACCGGTTCCGTACCGAGCGGGCGCTGGTCGAGCACCTGCTGCACATCGGCGAGGTGGACTGGGTCAACTCGCTCTTCCTCTCCTGCCGGTTCTCGGCGGCCCGGATCGGCCAGTACAACGAGTTCGTCTACGCGTTCTTCAAGTGCCTCTCTGAGGAGCGCCTCCAGTACGCCGAGGGCTGGTACGACGAGCACGAGCGGGCCGTCGACGCCGAGGACATCACCATCGACGGCTGGGTGGTACAGCGCCGCTGCCCGCACCTCAAGGCCGACCTGAGCCGGTTCGGCATCGTGGAGGGCGACCAGCTCACCTGCCAGCTGCACGGCTGGAAGTTCGACATGCCGAGCGGCCGCTGCCTCACCAGCGTCGGGCACAAGATCCGCGCCCACCGGGCGGACGCCGACACCCCCGCCCCCGCGGGCGAGGCCGTCAGCTGAGTTTCCCCCGCACGCCGCCCCCGCCAGGTGACCATCAGGTCGGGAAGGGGGCGGCGTGACGGACGCGGACGCGAGGGAGAGGAACTACCGCTACCGGCGTGACCGGGAGATGGACCGGGACGCCTCCCGGGTGGAGACGTTCAGCGACGGCGTCTTCGCGGTCGTCCTGACGGTGATGGCCGTCGAACTGCTCCAGAACGGCCCGGCCCGGGATCCCGGGAGGGAACTGCCGGAAGCCCTCGTCCACGCCTGGCCGACCTACCTGGCCTACGTGATCACCTTCGGGATCGCGGGCCAGATCTGGCTCGGCCATCACAACATGTGGCGGTACGTGGTCCGGGTCGACCAGGTGCTGCTCATGTTCAACCTGCTCGTGCTGCTCTTCGTGGCGGCGATCCCGTTCACCGCCGACCTGCTGTCGGACAACCTGCGCGGCAGCGCCACCGAGCAGCGGCTGACCGCCGCCCTCTACCTCGGCACTGTGCTGGGCGAGTCGCTCTTCTTCAACCTGAGCTGGTGGTGGGCCCGCCGGCACCGGCTGCTCCACCCCGACCTGGACCCACAACTGGCCCGGGCGGTCTCGCGGCGGCTGGTGGTGCGCCCGCTGCTCTACACGATCGCCTTCGCCTTCGTCTTCGTCGACCCGATCTTCAGCCTGCTCCTCTACCTGCTGCTGCTCGTCGGCCTCTCCCTCGTTCGCCGCCCCGGCGACCTGCCCCGTTTCCCCGCCGAGGCCGGCGGCGAGGTCAGCGACCGAGGTCGCTGAGGATCCGCTGAGCGGCGTTGTGGCCGGCCGCGCCGATCACGCTGCCGGCCGGGTGGCAGCCGGCGCTGCCCGCGTAGACGCCGTCGATCCCGGTGGCGTAGGGCATCCGATCGGTGAACGAGACGGTGTTGTCGACGTGGTGGATGTGCCCGCCGGTGATGCCGAAGTGCGCCTCGATGCCCGGCGGGGGCAGCGGCACCGCGTCGGCGATCAGGTCGCGGGTGCCGGGGGCGTACCGCTCGCAGATGTCGATCAGGCGGTCGACGTAGCCGGGCAGCGCCGCGTCCCAGGTGGTGCCGGCCAGCTCGTAGGGGACCGACTGGACGAAGAGCGCCGACGAGTGGTGCCCGGCGCCGTCGGAGAGCGACGGATCGACCGTGGTGTGCAGGTACCACTCGATGGTCGGTTCCTCGGGCAGCCGCCCGGCCTGCACGTCCGCCCACATGGCGCGCAGCGCGGCCATCGGCGGCTCGCCGCCGGCGCCGACCAGCGAGGCCGAACCGGGGAGCAGGTGGATGGTGGAGCCGAACGGGCTCGGCGCGTCCGCCGGCAGGCAGCCGAACCGGGGCAGGCCGGTGAGCGCCAGGTTGAGCTTGAGCGTGGTGCCGGGCCGGCGGACCGCCGCCATCCGGGCGTCCAGCTCCGCCGGGAGCGCGCCGTCGGGCAGCAGCTCCATCAACCGGTACGGGTCGCAGGCCCCGAGCACCACGGAGGCGGCCACCTCCCGCCCGTCGGCCAGCACCACCCCGCCAGCCGCACCGCCGTCGAGGGTGACCGCGGTGACCGGCGCGCCGGTCACGATGCGGGCGCCGGCCGCGCGGGCGGCCTCGGCGAAGGTCCGGGAGACCGTGCCCATGCCGCCCTGGGCGATCATCCAGGTGCCCTCAGAGCCGGGCAGCCGGCACATGTTGTGCACCAGGAAGTTGTGCCCGGTGCCCGGGTCGTCCGGGCCGGCGTTTAGCCCGGAGAGGCCGTCGGTGACCGCGTACATGCTGACCAGCAGCTCGGAGCGGAAGTCGAAGCGGGCCAGGTAGTCGGCCACCGAGCCGCGGACCAGGTCGACGAAGACCTGCCGGAGGGCGGGCCGGACGTACCGCTCGGCGGTCTCCGCCACCGGCAGCGGCTCGGCCAGCCAGGCGGGCGCCAGGTCCTCCCGGAGCTGGGCCAGCTCGGCCTGGAGCGCGTCGTCGGCGGCCACGTCCGCGGGGGAGAAGAACTCCGCGAGCTGCCGTCGGGTGCTCGCCGTGTCACTGCCGAAGAGCAGGTACGGCGAGCCGAGCCCGCCCGGGGTGGGCAGGAAGTAGTGCGGGTCGCGGCGCAGCACCGGGATCGTCACGTCGAGGGTGGCGAGCAGCTCCGGCGGCATCAGCCCGAGCAGGTACGAGCCGGTGGAGTGCCGCAGCCCAGGCACCTTCGGGAACGGGTTCTCCGTGCGGGTGGCCCCGCCGATCACCTCGGCCGCCTCCAGCACCAGCACGTCGAGGCCCGCGCGGGCCAGCAGGATCGCCGAGACCAGGCCGTTGTGCCCGGAGCCGACCACGACGACGTCGGCGCGGGACGGCAGCTCACTCGCTTCGCTCATGCCCGAGCAGCCTAGTGCGGTTCGGTGGCCGGCGGGAGGGAGCCGCTGATCGAGCTGTCGGCCGGCCCGCCGCCGGTCAGGCGCGGGCCGCGAGCCGGGCGGCCCGCCACCGGCTCAGCGCCAGGGTGGCCGAGTAGCCGGCCAGCACGATCACGTGGAACAGGTAGAGCCAGAGCAGCACGGCCACCCCGCCGCCGATCTCGTCGAACCCGCCGAACGGCGCCCCCAAGTCAAGGGGCAGCGAGCAGAACAGCACGAAGCCGTGCAGGAAACCGGAGAGGTTCGCCGCGGTGAACGAGCCCAGGCCCAGTGTGGCGAGCCAGTCCGGGGAGGTCGGCCCGACCACCCGGAACAGCCAGACCAGCACCGGGGTGAGCACCAGCCAGGTCGCCAGGAAGGAGAGCACCACACCGAGCGCCCCCAACCAGCCGCCCTGCCTGACCAGGTGGGTGGTGAGCGGCAGCCCCAGCAGGACCGACAGCAGCAGCGCCGGGGCCGGGGCGAGCAGCGGGAGCAGCAGCAGCCGACCCCGCCAGCCGACCAGGGTTTCCGCCTGGCCGGGTGGGGTGGCGACCGAGACGAACGCCCGGCGCAGCCCCTCACCGTAGAGCGACGCCGGCAGCAGCGAGGTCAGCGCCAGCAGCGGGGTCAGGCCCAACCCGGCCTCCACCAGCGCCGCCACCGCCCGGTTGGCGCCGATGTCGGTGGGCAGCGTGTCGATCGCGTACGTGGCGAGCCGGCGCACCCGCTCGTCCCCGGCCACCAGCCCGGTGAGCCAGATCGCCAGCAGCGCCACCGGCACCACGGCGATCGCCCCGTAAAAGGTGATCGCGGCGGCGTGCAGCGAGAGGTCCCGCCCGCGTACCGGCCGGAACGCCGCGCCGGTGATCCGTCTCGACCGCTGCCACCGCTCGCCCATCGCACCCTCGTTCCCCCTGGGGCGACCCGGCACGCATTACGATCCGGCGTGTGATCACCTCGACCGAGCGGCTGGTCGTCCGCGACTGGACGGAGTCGCCGGACGACCTGGCCCGGATCTACGACATCTACTCCCGCCACGAGGTGATGCGCTGGCTGGGCGGCGGCGCCGGGCGGATGACCGACCCCGCCGAGGCGCGCGAACGGGTGCACTCCTGGCGCGAGCGCTACGCGCCGTACGCCGGCCGCTGGGGTCTCTGGGCGATCGAGCCGCGCGAGGCCGGCCGGGCCGTCGGCAGCGTCCTGCTCAAGCCGCTGCCCGGGCGCGACGGGGTCACCCCCACCGACGACATCGAGGTCGGCTGGCACCTGCACCCCGACGCCCAGGGGCACGGCTACGCCACCGAAGCGGCCCGGGCCGTGCTGGAGCGCGAGTTCGCCACCGGCACCCGGCAGGTCTACGCCGTGGTGATGGCCGGCAACGAGCCGTCCATGGCGGTGGCCCGCCGACTCGGCATGACCCACCTCGGCACCCGCACCGACTGGTACGGCGGCGCGGACCTGGAGACCTTCGTGCTGGCCCGCCCGGCGTAGCCGTCCGGCGAGCGGCGGCCGTATCGTGTCCGCTCGTGCTGATCACCTTCATGACGCAGCCAAATCGGAGGCTGCTCGGCGTCGCGCTTCGCCGGGCCTTCCGCCGGACCCTGCTCCTGTACTGGGTCTGCGCCGGCGTGACGGCGCTGCTGGCTCTCCTGGCGTGGTCCGTGGGTGACACCCCCGGGGTGGTGATCGCAAGTGCCGGTTCCGTCGCGCTCGCGCTGATCGCCTGGTGGGCCGACCGCCGCACGGTCAGCATCAACTGGAAGGTCTACGGCCGCCCCATCCTCTGGGCTGTCGGCGACGAGGGGGTGCGCTACGACGGCGAGCTGATGGACTGTCTGGTCCGCTGGCCCGCCGTGGAACGGGTCGAGCCCGTCCCGTACCACCTGATCTTCCGGATCGGCCGTTACCAGGTGCTCCCCGCCCGGGTCGACGGGCTGGACGCGGAGCAACGCGACGAGCTGCTCGCCTTCCTGCACGCACGGGGCCTGCTCGGCCAGCCGGCGGAGGAGGCCGCCCGTCGCATCGCCGCCGCCGGGTAGGGCGTGCCGGATCTTGGAGACCTACCGTTCGCCACGAACGGCAAGTCGCCGCCGTACCGCGGCACCGGTATCGCGCTCTGCCTCCTTGCCGTGGTGCAGCTGATCCCGGAGCGGCTGCCTGTAGCCCTGATCCTCGCCGCGACCGTCGCCTGAACTCGTCGGTAGCGGACAGGCTGTGCGATCCGGCTCTGAGCGGGCAGCGCCGCTGCTGCGGTTCTCCGGTGGTGGCCGGTCCGCAGTCGACGTGAGCCAGGCCGTCATGCTCGGGGAGATCGTGTCGCCCGGCAACCGGCGCAAGGACGTCATCGACCGGCCGCGGGAGTACGCCGCCGCCGGCGTGCCGTTCTTCCTCCGGGTCGATCTACGTAACCGGGTGCCGGCGCTTGCCCTCTACGAGTTGGCCGAGGGGGAGTACCGGCCCCTCGCCGCCGCCGCGGCCGGCGCCACCTTCGTCATGCGGCAGCCGTTCGAGTTCAGCGTCGACCCGGCCGACCTGCTCGACGAGGAGGCGCCGGCGGAGGAGGTCGGACGCGGGGGAGTGAGGCTCCCAGCGGGCGCTCAGGAGGGCTGGGGAAGAATGGGCGGGTGACGTCTCCCCGATCCCTCGTCCTGCTCGGCTCGACCGGCTCGATCGGCACCCAGGCCATCGACATCGTCCGGCGCAACCCGGACCGGTTCCGGGTGGTGGCCCTCGGCGCCGGCGGCGGCAACGTGGAACTGCTCGCCGCGCAGGCGCTGGAGCTGGGCGTGGAGGCGGTCGGGGTGGCCCGGGCGTCCGCCGCCCAGGATCTCCAGCTCGCGTTCTACGCCGAGGCGAGCCGGCGCGGCTGGGCCACCGGCGACTTCAAGCTCCCCAAGATCGTGGCCGGGCCGGACGCGATGACCGAGCTGGCCGGGTGGCCCTGCGACGTGGTGCTCAACGGGGTGGTCGGCTCCCTCGGGCTCGCGCCGACCCTGGCCGCGCTGCGCGCCGGGCGTACCCTCGCCCTGGCCAACAAGGAGTCGCTGGTGGCCGGGGGCCCGCTGGTCAGGGCCGCGGTGACGCGGCCGGGGCAGATCGTCCCGGTCGACTCGGAGCACTCGGCGCTGGCGCAGTGCCTGCGCGGGGGCACCCGGGGTGAGGTGCGCCGGCTCGTGGTGACCGCCAGCGGCGGGCCGTTCCGGGGCCGGCGGCGCGACGAGCTGACCGAGGTCACGCCGGAGCAGGCGCTCGCCCACCCGACCTGGAACATGGGGCCGGTGGTGACGATCAACTCCGCCACCATGGTCAACAAGGCCCTCGAGGTGATCGAGGCGCACGAGCTGTTCGACGTGCCCTACGCCGACATCGAGGTGATGGTCCACCCGCAGTCGGTGATCCACTCGATGGTCGAGTTCGCCGACGGCTCCACCCTGGCCCAGGCCAGCCCGCCGGACATGCGGTTGCCCATCGCCCTCGGCCTCGGCTGGCCGGACCGGGTGCCCGGGGCCGCCGCCGCGGTCGACTGGACAAAGTCCCACAGCTGGGAGTTCTTTCCGCTCGACGACGCCGCCTTCCCGGCGGTGGCGCTGGCCAAGGCGGCCGGCGAGGCCGGGCGCTGCCGGCCGGCGATCTACAACGCGGCGAACGAGGAGTGCGTGGCGGCTTTCGTGGCCGGCCGGCTGCCCTTCCTGGGCATCGTCGACACCCTCGAGCGGGTGTTGGAGGACGCTCCGGACTTCGCCGAACCAGGTACCGTCGAGGACGTGCTCGCCGCCGAGTCGTGGGCACGGGCGCACGCCCAGACGATCATCGTCGGGTCGCTGGAAGGAGCCTGATGGCAAACCTGCTCGGGGTCGTGCTGTTCGCCGTGTTCATTCTCGTCTCGGTGAGCCTGCACGAGGCGGGGCACATGATCACCGCCAAGGCGTTCGGGATGAAGGTCACTCGCTACTTCGTCGGCTTCGGCCCGACGCTCTGGTCGTTCCGGCGCGGCGAGACCGAATACGGCGTGAAGGGCGTCCCGCTCGGCGGCTTCTGCAAGATCGTCGGCATGACCCCGCAGGACGACGACGTCGAGCCGGGGGACGAGAAGCGCGCCATGTGGCGCTACCCGGTGTGGAAGCGGACGATCGTCATGTCCGCCGGCTCCATCACCCACTTCGCCCTGGCTCTCGGCGCGCTCTGGGTGATGGCGGTCTCGGTCGGGTTGCCCAACCCCAAGGCCCCGACCACCTCCGAGGGTCTCAAGACCGAGCCGGCCGTGATCGTCCTGGCCCCGTGCGTGGTGGTGGAGAACGCCAACCGCACCTGCCAGGCCGGCGACCCGGCCAGCCCCGCCAGCAAGGCCCAGCTCAAGGACGGCGACCGGATCACCGCCGTGAACGGCAAG
Organism: Micromonospora sp. NPDC023966; assembly: GCF_040639095.1. Lineage (NCBI taxonomy): Bacteria > Bacillati > Actinomycetota > Actinomycetes > Micromonosporales > Micromonosporaceae > Micromonospora > Micromonospora sp. NPDC023966. The sequence goes on from NZ_JBEZZJ010000010.1 coordinate 135,500, forward strand.
CCGGTCTCCACCTGGGGCGACATGCTTGACGTGGTCCGCACCACCCCGCCCGGCCTGGCCACCATCGACTACGTCCGGGACGGCGCCCCGGCCACCGCCAAGGTCGACCTGGCCGCGGTGCAGCGCCCGCCGCTGAACGACCCGAAGGGGGCCACCTCGCCGGTCTCTGCGCTCGGCGTCATGCTCCAGCCCACCACCCCCAGCCGGATCGAGTACGGGCCGGTCGCCGCGTTCGGCGCCACCGCCGACTTCACCGGCAACATGGCGGTGCAGACCGCGCACGCCATGCAGCGGATCCCGCAGAAGGTCCCCGCCCTCTGGACCGCTGTCACCGGCGGCGAGCGGGACATGGACACCCCGATCAGCGTGGTCGGCGCCAGCCGGCTCGGTGGCGAGTTCGTGGCGAACGACGCCTGGTACGGGTTCTTCATGCTCTTCGTCTCGCTGAACTTCTTCATCGGCGTGTTCAATCTGCTGCCGCTGCTCCCGCTGGACGGCGGCCACATCGCCATCGCCTGGTTCGAGCGGGCCCGCTCCTGGCTCTACGCCCGGATCGGTCGTGCCGACCCGGGCCGGGTCGACTACCTCAAGCTCATGCCCCTCACGTACGCGGTGATCCTCATCGGTGGCGCGTTCACGCTGCTGACCGTCACCGCGGACGTCGTCAACCCCATCACGCTCTTCTCAAGGTGAGTGCCTGAAGTGACCGCTGTCAGTCTCGGTATGCCCCCTGTACCGCCGCCGCCGCTCGCCCCGCGCCGGGCCAGCCGCCAGATCATGGTCGGTTCGGTGCCGGTCGGTGGGGGCGCGCCGGTCTCGGTGCAGTCCATGACCACCACCCTGACCGCCGACGTGAACGCCACCCTCCAGCAGATCGCCGAGCTCACCGCGTCCGGCTGTCAGATCGTCCGGGTGGCCGTGCCGTCCCAGGACGACGTCGAGGCGCTGCCCGCGATCGCCAAGAAGTCGCAGATCCCGGTGATCGCCGACATCCACTTCCAGCCGAAGTACGTCTTCGCGGCGATCGACGCCGGCTGCGCCGCGGTCCGGGTGAACCCGGGCAACATCCGGCAGTTCGACGACAAGGTCAAGGAGATCGCCCGGGCGGCCGGCGACGCGGGCGTGCCGATCCGGATCGGCGTGAACGCCGGCTCGCTGGACAAGCGCCTCCTCGCCAAGTACGGCAAGGCCACCGCCGAGGCGCTGGTCGAGTCGGCGCTCTGGGAGTGCTCGCTCTTCGAGGAGCACGGCTTCCGCGACATCAAGATCTCGGTCAAGCACAACGACCCGGTGGTGATGATCCGGGCGTACCGGCAGCTCGCCGAGAAGTGCGACTACCCGCTGCACCTGGGTGTGACCGAGGCCGGCCCGGCCTTCCAGGGCACCATCAAGTCCGCGGTGGCGTTCGGCGCGCTGCTGGCCGAGGGGATCGGCGACACCATCCGGGTCTCGCTCTCCGCCCCGCCGGTCGAGGAGATCAAGGTCGGCACCGCGATCCTGGAGTCGCTGGGCCTGCGCGAGCGGGGCCTGGAGATCGTCTCCTGCCCGTCCTGCGGCCGCGCCCAGGTCGACGTCTACAAGCTGGCCGAGGAGGTCACCGCCGGCCTGGAGGGGCTGCCGGTGCCGCTGCGCGTCGCCGTCATGGGCTGCGTGGTGAACGGCCCGGGCGAGGCCCGCGAGGCCGACCTCGGCGTCGCCTCCGGCAACGGCAAGGGCCAGATCTTCGTCAAGGGCCAGGTCGTCAAGACCGTGCCCGAGGGTCAGATCGTGGAGACGCTGATCGAGGAGGCGCTGCGGATCGCCGACGAGATGGGCGCCGAGATCCCCGAGGAGCTGCGCGGCCTGGTGCCGGGCGCCACGGTGACCGTGCACTGACGCACCCGCTCCACCGACACCGTGCGGCCGTCCCCACCCGGGGACGGCCGCACGTGTCGTCTCAGGCCCGCGCCGCCGGCCTGGGCACGGCGGCGAACTCGGAGAGTGTGAACCACCGGGGCAGGGCCCGCCGGCTGACGGCGGCGCCGGCCGGGGTGGCGGTCCCGTGGCCACCCCGGCCGGCGAACGCTACGCGCGGACTCACTCGGATTCGGCGAGGATCGCGTACAGCTTGCGCCGGGTCTCGTCGAGCACCTGGGCGGCGCGCGCCCGCTGGTCGTCGGTGCCGGTCATCATCACCTGCCGCAGCGCGTGCATGGCCTGCGCGCCGGCGTCGCGGATGTCGTGCCAGCTGTTCACGGTCTGCTCGGCGAACTCGCCCCAGGGCGGGGTCTGTGCCGCCTCGGCGGCCTCGGCCTGCCCCTGGTCGGTGAGGGCGAAGCGCTTCCGCCCGCCGTCGGAGTCCGCGGCGGCGGCGATGACGCCCTCATCCTCCAGCAGTTGCAGCGTCGGGTAGATCGAGCCGGGGCTAGGGCGCCAGGCCCCGCCGGTCCGGGAGTCGATCTCCTGGATCATCTCGTAGCCGTGCATCGGCCGCTCGGTGAGCAGGGCCAGCACGGCGCCGCGCACGTTGGGTCGGCGGCCGCGCCCGCGGCCCCGCCCACCCCGGCCGTGGCCGTGACCGTGCGGTCCGGGCGGGAACGGCGGCGGGCCGGGGGGTACGGGCGGGAAGCCGAAGCCCCGCATCCGCATCTCGTCGTGCACGGCGTGCATCCGGCGGTGGAAACCCATCGGGTCCTCCCTCTGTCGTCGTATCGCTGATGCATCAACGATATATCGGCAATGCATCGTCGACAAGACAGAATGTGGGACGAGGAGGGAAACCGTACGTACGTCTTGCTAGGGTCTGGGCGTGCGCCTGCTTCCCGAACCGGGTCCGTCCCGGACCCTCGCCCTCTCCACCCTGATCAACACCGTCGGCCGGGGCACCTGGCTCACCGCCAGCGCGCTCTTCCTCACCCGCTCGGTCGGGCTCACGGTGGCCCAGGTCGGCCTCGCTCTCACGATCACCGCGCTGGTGAGCCTGGTGACCAGCACGCCGATGGGCTACCTGGCCGACCGGCTCGGCCCACGCGGCCTCCAGCTGACCGCGCTGCTCGCCTCCGCCGGTTTCACCGCCGCCCTGGTGGCCGTCCGTTCCTTCGCCGGGTTCCTGGTGGTCGGGATGCTGATGGCGGTCGCCGACTCGGCGACCCGGGGCGCCCGGGGCGCGCTGATCGCCGGCGCGGTGCCGCCGGACCAGCGGGTACGCACCCGGGCCTACCTGCGGGCGGTCACCAACGTCGGGATCTCGGTCGGCACGGTGCTGGCCGGCTTCGCCCTGGCCGCCGACACGCGGACCGCGTACGTGTCACTGATCCTGCTCGACTGCGCCACCTACCTGCTGGCCGCGGCGGTGCTGCTCCGGCTGCCGCCCGTGCCGCCGGTGCCGGCGCCCACCCACGGGCCGCGGCTGATCGCCCTGCGGGACCGCCCGTTCCTCGCCTTCACGGTGCTCGACGGGCTGATGTCGATGCACTTCAGCCTGATCAACATCGCCCTGCCGCTGTGGATCGCCGGGCACACCACCGCGCCGCGCTGGCTGATCTCCGCCTGCCTGCTGGTCAACACCGTGGTGGTGATCCTCTTCCAGGTCCGCGCCTCGCGGGGCACGGAGGACCTCACCGGGGCCGGTCGGGCGGCCCGCCGGGCCGGCGCGCTGATCGCGGTCGCCTGCGCGCTCTTCGCGGCCGGCGGGGGCGTGCCCGTCGCGGTGGCGGTCCCGCTGCTGCTCGGCGGCGCGCTGGTGCACGTGGTGGGGGAGTTGTGGCACGCGGCAGCCGGCTGGGGTATCTCGTTCGGGCTCGCCCCCGCGCACGCGCAGGGTCAGTACCAGGGCGCGTACGGGATGGGCATGCAGCTCGGCTCGATGGTCGCCCCGGTGGTGGTGACCACCCTGGCGATCGGCTGGGGCGTGCCGGGGTGGCTGCTGCTCGGCGGGATGTTCCTGGTGCTCGGGGTGCTGGTGCCGCCGGTGGTGCGCTGGGCCGCGCGGACCCGGCCCGCCGTGCCGGACGCGGAACCGGTTCCGGTCGGCTGAGCCGCCACTCACCACCGATCGTCCGGCGTCTTCAGGTCGGCCCGCGCGGGGCCGGGTGCATCTGGCAGGCTGGTATCCGTGCTCACGCTGCCGGTACGCCAACTCGGGGAGTCCGAGCGCCGTGCGGTCGAGCGGCTGCTCGACCTCGACCCGTACGCCGGCGCGCAGGTCGCCGAGCGGGTGGCGGCGCGCGGGCTGGCCTGGTGGCGGGCCGAGGGGCGGATCCTCGGCTACGGCCCGCGCCGCAACCTGGAGTCGATCTGCTGGCTCGGCGGCAACCTGACGCCGGTGCTCGCCTCGGAGGCGGCGGTGGCCGCCTTCGCCGAACAGCTGAGCGCCGAGGAGCGGCTCTGCTCCTCGATCGTGGGCCGCGCCGACGCCGTGCTGGGGCTCTGGGACCGCCTCGCCGCCTACTGGGGGCCGGCCCGGGACGTACGCCCGAACCAGCCGCTGCTGGCCACGGACGCGCTGCCCGTCGTGGCGCCCGACCCGGAGGTCCGCCGGGTGCGCGGCGGTGAGGTCGACCGGCTCTTCCCGGCCGCGGTGGCGATGTACACCGAGGAGGTCGGGGTGTCGCCGCTGCTCGAGGACGGCGGGCGCGGCTACCGGCGGCGGGTGGCCGACCTGGTCCGCGCGGGCCGGGCCTACGCCCGGTTCGTGGACGGCGAGGTGGTCTTCAAGGCCGAGTTGGCCGTGGTCACCCGGCGCACCGCGCAGGTGCAGGGGGTCTGGGTCGCGCCGGAGTGGCGGGGCCGGGGCATCGCGACCGCGGCGATGGCGGCGGTGGTGCGGGACGCGCTGGAACGGGTCGCGCCCACGGTGAGCCTCTACGTCAACGACTTCAACCTGCCCGCCCGCCGGGTCTACGAGCGCTGCGGCTTCCGAGCGGTGGGCACGCTCGCCACCGTGCTGTTCTAAGGCCCCGGCCTCCCTCGACGACCCGGCATGGCCGGGATCACGTCCCCTCTGATTGCGCCGAACCGGACAACCGACGCTATGCTCGGCATGTTTTTGTACTGACCAGTCAGTCTAGATGTCGGGACACGGTGCGATGAAGATCGTCGAGGCCAGCGGGCTGGGGCTGCGCACCCGCCGCGGGTGGGTCTACCGGGATGTCGACCTCAGCGCCGAGGCCGGCGAGCTGCACGCCGTCACCGGACCGCCGGGCAGCGGGCGCACCTCGCTGCTGCTCGCCCTGGCCGGGCGCTTCCCGCACACCCACGGGGAGCTGCGCCGCCGCGGACCGGCCGCGCTCGGGCAGGTGGCCGGGGTGCACGAGCCCGATCCCACCCTCACCGTCGCCGAGCACATCCAGGAGCGGCTGCTGCTGCTCGGGCCGGTGCCGCGCCGCCGCCGGCAGCTCGTCCCGGTCGCCGCCGTGCGGGCCCGGCGGGCCTACCGGCGGGACGCCTTCGCCGCCGCGATCGCCGGCGCCGGCTTCACCGACGCCCCGCTCGACCCGGACCGGTACGGCCGCGACCTCACCCCCGTCGAGCGGCAGGTGCTCGGCCTGGTGCTGGCCAGCCTCGGCGGCCCGAACCTGATCGTCGCCGACGACGTGGACGCCGGCGCCGACGCGCCCGAGCGGGCGTGGATCTGGGCCGCCCTGGCCCGCCTCGCCGACCAGGGGTACGCCGTGGTCGCCAGCGCCCGCGCCGTCGATCCGGCCGCGACCGCCATCGTGCACCGGATCGGTGACCCGTCCCTGCCCAGCCCGGCCCTGACCTCCGAGGTGACCGCATGAGTGTCGTTCGACTCGCGCTGTTCGAGCTGCGCCGGATGACCCGGGGCCGGCTGCCGCGCGCCGCGCTCGCCGTCCTCACCGTCATCCCGCTGCTCTACGGCGCCCTCTACCTCTACGCCTTCTGGGACCCGTACGGGAACCTCGACCGGATCCCGGTGGCCCTGGTCAACGCCGACCGGCCGGCGAAGGCCGGCGACGGCAGCGAGGTGCACGCCGGCCGGGACCTCACCGACGAACTGCTCGACCGGAAGGTCTTCGGCTGGACGGTGACCGACCAGGACGACGCCACCGAGGGGCTCCGCGACGGCCGCTACCACCTGGTCTTCTCCATCCCGGCGGACTTCTCCGCCACCCTGGCGGCCAGCCCGGAGCCCGATCGGCCGGCCCGGCGGGGCGAGCTGAAGGTGGTCAACGACGACGCCACCAACTACCTCTCCGGGCTGCTCGCCCGCTCCGCCTTCAGCGAGATCCGGGCCGCCGCCGCGGAGAGCACCGCCGCGTCGTACTTCGACCGGATGCTGATCGGGTTCACCGACGCCAAGGCCGAGACCGGCCGGGCCGCCGACGGCGCCGGCCGGATCCACGACGGGCTCGGCACCTCCCAGCAGGGCGCCGGGCAGCTCGCCGACGGGCTGGGCACCGCCGAGGACGGCGCCGGGCAGCTCGCCGGCGGGCTGAACACCTCCGTGCAGGGCGCCACCAGGCTGGCCAACGGACTGGACCAGCTCTACACCGGGGCGGCCCAGATCGCCGACGGCGCCAACCGGGCGGCCACCGAGACCCGCGCCGCCGCGAAGCAGGTCGACGCGGCGGCGGACAGATACGAGCCGCTGCTCCGGCGCAACGCCGCCGACATCCAGCGGGCCGCCACGCTGGTCGCCGAGGGCGCGCAGGCGCTCGCCGACGGCCTCGACGCGCTGCCGGCCAGGGCCGACGAGGTGGTCGGCCAGGCGGAGAAGGTGCGCGACCGGCTCGACGCGCTGGTCGAGGAGCACCCGGAACTGGCCGACGACCCGAACCTGGTCGCCGCGCGCAGGGCCGCCGACCAGGCGGTAACCGCGGCCCGGGCCGTGGTCGCCGCGTTGGACAGGACCGACCTGGCCGCGCTGAAGAAGCAGATGACCGAGGTCGCGCAGACCGCGCGGGAGGTGGCCGCCGCCGCGCCGCACCTGGCCGACGACGTCGCCACGGCCCGGACCAAGGTCGACCAGCTGGCCGGCGGCCTGACCACCCTGGCCCAGGGCAGCGCAAAGCTCCGCGACGGGCTCGGCGACGCCGCGGACGGCGCCGACCAGCTCCGCGGCGGCCTCTACCGGCTCGCCACCGGCGCCCGGCAGCTCGACGGTGGCCTGGCGCAGCTCAGCAGCGGCAGCAACCGGCTCGCCGACGGGCTGACCAAGCTGGAGGGTGGCGCCGGTGACCTCGCCGACGGGCTCGCCGCCGGGGAGAAGAAGCTGCCCGGGTACGACGACGCGGACAGCCGCGCCGACGTCCTCGGCGACCCCGTCGGGCTGATCCGCCACTCCGACCACCCGGCCGGGTCGTACGGGGTCGGCTTCGCCCCGTACTTCCTGGCCCTGGCGCTCTGGGTCGGCGCGATGATCACCTACATGCTGCTGCGGCCGGTGAACCGGCGGCACGTGATGTCCGGCGCGCCCGGCTGGCGGGTCGCGCTCGCCGGCTGGCTGCCCGCCGCGGCGATCGGGCTGGCCCAGGTCGCGGTGCTCTACACCGTTGTCACCCTGGCCCTGGGCCTCGACCCGCGGCACGGGCCGGCCACCTTCGGGCTGCTCGCGCTCACCTCGCTGGCGTTCACCGCCATCATGCAGCTGCTCGGCGTGGCGCTCGGCCCGGCCGGCCGGCTCGCCGCGCTGGCCCTGCTGATGCTCCAGCTCACCTCCTCGGGCGGCACCTACCCGGTGCAGACCTCGCCCGGCTTCTTCCAGGCCGTCCACCCCTGGCTGCCCATGACGTACGTGGTGGGTGGCCTGCGGCACACGATCAACGGCGGGCCGTCCGGGCCGGTGGTCACCTGGGCGTTGGTGCTGCTCGCCTTCGGGGTGGGTGCCCTGGCGCTCACCGTCGGCGCGGCGCGCCGGTCCCGCCGGCTCACCCCGGCCAAGCTGCACCCCGAACTGACCATGTGAGGATGGGCGGGTGACGGACGGACGGACCCGCCGGCGGGAGGACACCCGCCAACGCCTCTTCGTGGCGGCGGTGGAGCTCATCGCCGAGCAGGGTTTCTCGGCCACCACCGTGGACGACATCGCGGCCCGGGCCGGGGTGGCGAAGGGGACCGTCTACTACAACTTCGAGTCCAAGACGGTCCTCTTCGAGGAGCTGCTGCGGCACGGCATCGGCCTGCTCACCGCCGACTTCCGGGCCGCCGTCGCCGGGTTGCCGCCGCGCGAGGCGCTCGCCGCGCTGGTCCGCGCCGAGCTGGAGTACATCCGCCGCTACCGGGCCTTCGCCCAGCTCCTGCTCTCGGAGATGTGGCGGACCAACCGGGAGTGGCAGCAGACCCTGCGGCTGCTGCGCGGCGAGGCGATCGAGGTGATCGCGGAGACCGTACGGGCCGGGGTGGCCAGCGGGGACCTCCCCGCCGACCTGGACGTGCGCACGGCCAGCTCGGCCCTGTTCGGCGTCGGGCTGGTGGTGGCCGTCGACTGGCTGGTCTTCCAGCCGGACCGGCCCATCGAGGACGTGCAGGAGGCGCTGCTCGGCATCGTCCGCCGGGTCGCCCAGACGTGACGCCCCGCCGGTAAATCGTTTGAGTGGCCGGGGCCGCCCGGGTGAGGCTGGGGGCACCGCCCCACCGACCCGAGTCCGGAGGACTGTCCATGCGCCTGCTCCGCGATCTCCGGGCCACCGCACCACGCCGGATGACGCTCGTCCTGCTGCTGATCGTGCTCGGGGCCGGGGGCCAGGCGGCCGCCTCGGCGCTGGCCGGGCCGGTGCTGGTGCACCGGTCGCCCGGCTGGTTCACCGCGCTGGCCGTGGCGCTGGTCGCCGCCGTCGTGTCCGACCTGCTCATCGGCCTGCTGATGGCCGGCCTCACCGCCGACTGGTCCGCCGACGTCCGCCGCCGGCTCTGCCGGGTCGCGCTCGGGCAGGACCTGCCCACCCTGGAGACCACCCCGGTCGGCGAGCTGCTCGACCGGATCGACAACGACGTCTACCAGGTCGCCGCCGAGATGCGGAACACCGGCGTACGGCTCGTCCAGGGGGTCGCCGTCTGCCTGCTCGCCACGGTCAGCGCGCTGGTCGTCTGGTGGCCGGCCGGTGTCGGGATGATCCTGCTCATCGCGCTGCTCGGCGTGGCGCTGCGCCGCCCCACGGCCCGGATCGCCCCGGCCCGGATGGTGGAGGAGGAGGCCTGGTCCGACCTGGCCGCCGTGATGGAGGAGGCGGTGCACGGCCAGGACGACGTGCGCACCAGCCTGGCCCGCCCGTACGTGCTGCGCCTCTACGCCCGGCGGGCCGCCGAGGTGATCGCCCGGGGCGGCCGGGTCTTCCGGCTCTCCGCCCGGGTCACCGCGCTGGCCGCCGGCGGCGTCCGGGTCGGCATCGCCGCCGTGGTCCTGGCCGGGGCGTGGGCGCTCGCCACCGGCCGGGTGGACGCCGCCCGGCTCACCGCGATCTGGCTGCTCGCCCTCGCCTTCGGCGCGACCGTCGAGCACATCGCCCGCTGGGTGCCGCACCTGCAACAGGCGCTCGGCGCGTGGGCGCGGGTGCAGTTGCTCGCCGACTCCCGGCAGGAGCCGACCGGCGGCGCCGTCCCGGTCGAGGGGGACCTGACCATCCGGGGGCTCACGTTTCGCTACCCCGCCAGCGGCGAGGAGCGCGGGCCGGCGCTGCGCGACGTCACGCTCGCCTTCGCCCGCGGCCGGTCCTACGCCCTGGTCGGCCGGACCGGATCCGGCAAGTCGACGCTGGCCAAGGTGCTCACCCGGGCCGTGGACGTGCCATCCCGCACCGTCTTTCTCGGCGACACCGACCTGGTCGACCTGGACATCGAGGCGCTGCGCCGGTGGATCGCCGTGGTGCCCCAGCGCACCGAGATCCTGGCCGGCACCCTCGCCGAGAACGTCGCGCTCTTCGACCCGGACCTGCTCGGCGACGCCACCCGGGCGCTGGAGGAGCTGGGGCTCGCCGGCTGGATCGCCGAACTCCCCGACGGGGTGCACACCCGGCTCGGCGAGGGCGGGCACGTGCTCTCCGCCGGGCAGGAGCAGCTCGTCGCGTTCGCCCGGATCCTGGTCCGCGACCCGCACGTGGTGATCCTCGACGAGGCCACCGCCCGGCTCGACCCGGTCACCGAGAACCGGGTACGCCAGGCCACCGAACGACTGCTCACCGACCGGATCGGCATCGTCATCGCGCACCGGCTCTCCTCGGTGCGCCGCTGCGACGAGGTCGTGGTGATGGCCGACGGCGCGGTGCTGGAGGCCGGGCCGCTGCGCGAGTCGGCCCGATTCGCCGAACTGCTCGCCACCAGCCACGCCAGCGCCTACGCGGGCGCGAGCGCCCGCCGGGGCGGGGTGGAGCTGCTGGACGGCCCCGACGGGTGGCCCGACGAGCCGGCCGAGCCGGCCGCCGCGACCACCGCGCCGCGCCAGGTCGCGGTGCCGCGCACCGACCCGCCGCCGCTGCCCGACCCGCCGCCCGCGCGGACCCTGCGGGAGATCCTCCGGCTCGGCACCAACGACCCGCGGTACGGGCTGCTCTCCGTCTGCCTGTTCGTCGTGATGACCCTGCTCGGGCTGGACGGCTCGGTGCTGCCCTGGCTCTGGGCCGAGGTGGTCGGCGGGGGAGACCCGTGGCTGCCGGCGCTGGGCATCGTCGCCGCGCTGCTGGTCGTGCTGCCGCTGCCGTACCTGACCAACCTGTGGTTCCCGCAGTGGTGGATCCGGCAGATGCTGCGGATCAGCGCGCGGCTGGTGCACGGCCAGACCGGGGCGCGCCGGGTCAGCGGGCACACCCCGGCCGAGGTGGTGGCCCAGGGCGGCGACACCGACCGGGTGGTGCAGCTCGCCGACAACCTGATGGACCAGTTCATCTCGCTGGCCATCGTGATCACCATGACCCTGGTGACCGGCAGCTTCGTACCGGCGCTGTTCTTCGTCGGGACGATGGTGGTCTCCGGGCTGGCGGCGACCCTGTTCGGCCCCCGGCTGGAACGCACCGCCGGCGGCACCGTCAAGGCCCGCGCCGCCTTCGCCACCGCCCTGGTCTCCTCGCTCTCCGCCGCCCGTACGGTGAAGCTGGCCGGCGCCACCCGCCCGGTGCTGGACCATCTGGCGAAGCTGGACACGGTCCGCAGCGACCGGCAGCGGCGGGAGATCGCCATGCAGGTGTGGGCCCGGTCCACCCCGTCGATCGCCAGCGGCCTGCTGCCGATCGGCGCGTGGGCGCTCTACCTGGCCGGCGGCCTCTCCGCCGGGGCCACCCTGGTCGCGGTCTCCACCCTCGGCGCGGCCCGCTGGTTCGCCTGGACCACCGCCTCGCTGGTCTCGCACTACCCGTCCGCCCGGGTGTGGACCAGGCGGACCGTGGCGATGAGCGGGGTGGCCACCTACTCGGCGACGGTGCCCGGGCTGGACCTGGCCGCCGGCACCGCCCCGGCGCCCGAACCGCCGCTGCGGCACCCGCTGCGCCGGCTGGAGCTGGCCGGCTTCGGCGCGCTGCACTCGGACGGCACCCTCGCCGTCCGGGACGTCGACCTGACCGTCGAACGCGGACAGTTGGTGCTGGTGGTCGGGCCGGTCGGCGCCGGCAAGTCCTCGCTGCTGCGGGCCCTCGCCGGGATCGTGCACCACACCGGCACGCTTCGCTGGAACGGCGAGCCGGTCACCGAGCCGGAGCTGTTCCTCCGCCCCAACCAGGTCGGGTACGTCGGGCAGCTGCCCCGGGTGCTCTCCGGCACGGTGGCGGACAACATCGCGCTCGGCCACCAGGTGGACGCCGCCGACGCGGTGTCGACCGCCCAGCTGGACCACGACCTGGCGGCGGCCGGGGGCGGGCTCGGGCTGCTCATCGGGCACAAGGGCACCCGGCTCTCCGGCGGGCAGCTCCAGCGGCTGGCGCTGGCCCGGGCGCTCGCGCCGCGTACCGAGCTGCTGGTCGCCGACGACGTCTCGTCCGCGCTGGACGTGACGACCGAGCTGGCGCTCTGGGCGGCGCTGCGCGATCACGGGGTCACGGTGGTCGGCTCGACCGCGAAGCGGGCCGCGCTGGTCCGCGCGGACCACGTGGTGGTGCTGGTCGACGGCGCGGTGACGGCCCAGGGCCCGTGGCCCGACCTGGAGCCCCGCTGGGGCCACCTGGCGGGCTGACCCCTCACGCCCGCCCGCCCCCAGGCAAGGCGGGGCAGGCGGGCAGGGCAGGGGGTCAGGAGGCTCGGGCGTACTGGTTGGGCCAGGTGGGGTTCTGGGTGAGCTTGGCGGCGGCGCGGTGGGGCCAGTAGGGGTCGCGCAGGAGTTCGCGGCCGAGGAGGACCAGGTCGGCCTCGCCGGTGGCGACGATCTGCTCGGCCTGCTCGGGTTCGACGATCAGGCCGACGGCGCCGGTCAGCACGCCCGCGTCGCGGCGGATCCGCGCGGCCAGGGGCACCTGGTAGCCGGGGCCGACGGGGATGCTCGCGGCGGCGGAGGCGCCGCCGGAGGAGGCGTCGACCAGGTCCACGCCGGCGGCGGCCAGCTCACCGGCGAGCACCACGCTGTCCTCGATGGTCCAGCCGCCGTCCGTCCAGTCGGTGGCGGAGATCCGGGTCAGCACCGGCACGGCCTCGCCGACCGCGGCGCGCACCGCCCGGGCCACCTCCAGGGTCAGCCGCATCCGGCCGGCCCGGTCGCCGCCGTAGCCGTCGGTCCGGTGGTTGGTGAGCGGGGAGAGGAACTCGTGCAGCAGGTAGCCGTGCGCGGCGTGGATCTCCACGGCGGCGAAGCCGGCGTCGAGCGCCCGGCGGGCGGCGGCGGCGAACGCCTCGACCACTGCGGCGATGCCGGCCTCGTCCAGCGCCGTCGGGGTGCGGTAGTCGGGCACGAACGGTTCGGCGCCGGGGCCGACCGGGGTCCAGCCGCCCGCGGCGTCCGGTACGCCGCCCCGGTGCTCGGCCCACGGCCGGTACGTGGACGCCTTGAATTCGGCGTGCGCGAGCTGCACCGCAGGCACCGCCCCCTGGGCCGCGATGAACGCGGTGATGGGCCCCCACGTGTCGACGTGCGCCTCGGACCAGAGCCCGGTGTCCTGCGGGCTGATCCGCCCCTCGGGGAGCACGGCGGTCGCCTCGGTGATGATCAGTCCGGCGCCGCCGACCGCGCGGGAGCCGAGGTGGACGCGGTGCCAGTCGGTGGGCAGGCCGTCCGGCCCGGCGCTGTACTGGCACATCGGGGCGAGCGCCACCCGGTTGGGCAGGGTGACGCCGCGCAGGGTCAGCGGGGTGAAGAGGGCACTCATGTGGTCATCCTTCAACAGGCGTCGGGGGGAGGGCCGAAGCCCTCCCCCCGGGAACGAAGTGCTCAGACGGCTACCGGAGTGAGCCGCTCGCTCTCCGGAGCGTCGACAGCGTCGACCAGGTCACGCCTACCGGCCGAGTCGTACGCGGCGCGGTCGAGGGTGCCCTCACGGGCGGCCACGACGGTCGGCACGAGGGCCTGACCGGCCACGTTGGTGGCGGTGCGGATCATGTCCAGGATCGGGTCGATGGCCAGCAGCAGGCCGGCGCCGGCCAGCGGCAGGCCCAGCGTGCTCAGGGTCAGCGTGAGCATCACGATCGCGCCGGTCAGGCCGGCCGTGGCGGCCGAGCCGACCACCGAGACGAAGGCGATCAGCAGGTAGTCGGTGACGCCCAGGTGCACCCCGAAGACCTGCGCCACGAAGATTGCGGCGAGGGCGGGGTAGATGGCGGCGCAGCCGTCCATCTTCGTGGTGGCGCCGAACGGCACGGCGAAGGAGGCGTACTCGCGGGGGACGCCGAGGCGCTCGACCGAACGCTGGGTCACCGGCATGGTGCCCACCGAGGAGCGGGACACGAAGGCCAGCTCGATGGCGGGCCAGGCGCCGGCGAAGAAGCGCAGCGGGTTGAGCCGGCCGGCGGCCACCAGCACCAGCGGGTAGACCACGAACAGCACGATGGCGCAGCCGACGTAGACGGCGGTGGTGAACTTCGCGAGCGGGGCCAGCAGGTCCCAGCCGTACGAGGCGACGGCGTTGCCGATGAGGCCGAGCGTGCCGATCGGGGCGAGCCGGATGACCCACCAGAGCGCCTTCTGCACGATGGCCAGCACCGAGCGGTTGAGGCTCACGAACGGCTCGGCGGCCTCGCCGATGAGCAGCGCCGCGGCGCCGACCACCAGGGCGAGGAAGACGATCTGGAGGACGTTGCCCTCGACGAACGCGCCGACCGGGTTGGTGGGCACGATGCCGGTGAGGAAGTCGGTCCAGGAGCCGGTCTTCTTCGGCGCGGTGGCGCCGGCCACGTCGAGGGTGACGCCCTTGCCGGGGTCGGTGAGCAGGCCGAGGCCGATGCCGATGCTCACCGCGATCAGCGCGGTGATGCCGAACCAGAGCAGCGTCTTGAGCGCCAGCCGGGCGGCGTTGGCCACGCCGCGGAGGCTGACCACGCTGACCACGATGGCGGTGAAGACCAGCGGCGGCACGGCCAGCTTGAGCAGCTGGACGAAGAGGCCGCCGACGGTGTCGAGGGTGCTGGTCAGCCAGGCGAGGTCGTTGGCGCGGGCCAGGAAGCCGAGCGCCACGCCGAGGACGAGGCCGAGCAGGATCTGCACGGAAAAGGGGAACTTGCGCAGGGCGGAAGCCATGGGGATCTGTCCAAGGTCTGGTGGTGGGTGAACGGGGCAGCGTCAGGAGAGCGGCTGCGCCGGACAGATGCCGCTGGCCTGCCGTCGGAGGTCGACGTACAGGCGCACGGTGAGGTGCCAGACGTTGGTCATCGCCTGCCGACGCTACTCCCGGCCGGCTCCTGGCTGGAAGGAGTGCCGGGCGTGACGATCCTTACAGGCAGGGTTCACGCCCGGATGATCCGTTCGTCACGATCGGCGGTGCGCCAAGCCCAGGACCGCGGCGGTGGCCAGGCCCCACCCGGCGGCCACCGTGAGGAGCAGCCGCTCCAGCACCCCGACCACGCCGCCGCGTCCGACCAGCAGCATGGCCAGCCCGATCGCCCCGGAGAGCGGCAGCGCCAGGGCCGCGCCGACCGCGGCGACCCGGCGCAGCGCCCGGCCCGCCGCCGGGGAGAGCAGCACCGCCACCATGGCGAAGACCACCGCGGCGGTGGCCGCGATGCTGGCGCCGCCGTGCACGAGGTCGGCCACCGTGGCGGCCTCGAACGGCGGCAGCGGGCAGCCGGTGGAGCAGGTCACCGCCGCGGAGAGCCCCGTGCCGGCGGCGCCGGCCACGAGCAGCGCGGCCGCCGTCCGCAGCGCCGGGGGCAGCGCCGCGGCGAGCAGCAGCAGCGCCGCCGCCAGGGCGAGGACCCCGATCCGGTACGCCCCGGCGTAGCGGCTGTCGGTGACGCCGGCCTCGCTGACGTACCCGGTCAGGCCCGGACCGGGACCGGCGGCCACGGCGACCGTCACGGCCACCATCCCGGCCACGGTGCAGCCGGCCGCGGCGGACGCGGCGGCGGCCCGCAGGACGTTCCGGTCAGCCACGCCCGTGCGGCGTGGTCCAGCCGGACAGGTCCGGACCGAGCGGCACGATCCGGGTCGGGTTGATCATCTCGTGGGTGGCGTAGTAGTGCCGCTTGATGTGGTCGAAGTCCACCGTCTCGCCGAAGCCCGGGGTCTGGAACAGGTCCCGCGCGTACGCCCAGAGCACCGGCATCTCGGTGAGCTTCTGCCGGTTGCACTTGAAGTGCCCGTGGTACGCCACGTCGAAGCGGACCAGCGTGGTGAAGAGCCGCACGTCGGCCTCGGTGATCTGCTCGCCCATCAGGTAACGCCGCCCGGACAGCCGCTCCGACAGCGCGTCCAGCCGGGCGAACAGCGCCGTGTACGCCTCGTCGTACGCCTCCTGGGAGGTGGCGAAGCCGCACCGGTAGACGCCGTTGTTGACGTCCCGGTGGATCTCCGCCATCAGCGCGTCCATCTCCGGGCGCAGCTCGACCGGGTAGAGATCCGGTGCGCCCGGCTTGTGGAACCGCCGCCACTCGGTGGAGAAGTCGAGGGTGAGCTGCGGATAGTCGTTGGTGACCACCCGGCCGGTCAGCGTGTCGACCAGCGCCGGCACGGTGACCCGGCCGGTGTAGTCGGGGTCGGTGGCCAGGTACGCGTCGCTGAGGTACCCGATGCCCAGCACCGGGTCGAAGCCGTCCTGGTCGAGGCTGAACCGCCAGCCCCGCTCGTCCCGGATCGGGTCGACCGTGCCCAGCGAGATCACCTCGTCCAGCCCGAGCAGGCCGCGCACGATCCGGGCCCGGTGCGCCCACGGGCACGCCCGGCACCAGATCAGCCGGTAGCGGCCCGCCTCCAGCGGCCAGCGGCCCTGGTCGTCGGGGCCGCCACCCTCGGGTGAGGTGGAGTGCGGGGTGACCTGACCGGTGAAGCGGTTGGGCTGGCGGACGAAGGCGCCCCCGCCGGCGGTCTCTGCGCTGAACTGGGCCCGGGCCATGCGGCCAACCTATCCGTTCCGGGCGCGGATATCCTGGCGCCGGGCGTCCCCGTGACCCGGCGGGCGACCCGCCACCCCCGCCCACCCCCGAAGGACTGAGCGCCGATGACCGTCGCATACCTCGTGGCCGGTGTCCGCACCCCGATCGGCCGGTACGCCGGCGCCCTCGCCGGGGTGCGCCCCGACGACCTGGCCGCGCACGTGATCCGCGAGCTGGTCGCCCGCCACCCCTCGGTGGACTGGGCCCGCACCGACGACGTGATCCTGGGCTGCGCCAACCAGGCCGGCGAGGACAACCGCAACGTGGCCCGGATGGCCGCGCTGCTCGGCGGGCTGCCGGAGGAGGTCCCGGGCAGCACGGTCAACCGGCTCTGCGGCTCCGGCCTGGACGCCCTGGCCACCGCGGCCCGCGCCGTCGTGGCCGGCGAGGCCGACCTCCTGGTCGCCGGCGGGGTGGAGAGCATGAGCCGGGCACCCTTCGTGATGCCGAAGGCCACCACCGCGTTCGCCCGCACCGCCGAGGTGTACGACACCACCATCGGCTGGCGGCTGGTGAACCCGCTGATGAAGAAGCAGTGGGGCATCGACTCGATGCCGGAGACGGCGGAGAACGTCGCCGCCGACTTCGGCGTCGACCGCGCCGCGCAGGACGAGTTCGCGTTCCGCTCCCAGCAGCGCGCCGCCAAGGCGCAGGCCGACGGCCGGCTGGCCGAGGAGATCGTGCCGGTGACCGTGCCGGCCGGCAAGCGGGAGACGAAGCTGGTCGAGGCCGACGAGCACCCCCGGGAGACCTCGCTGGAGAAGCTCGCCGCGCTGCCCACGCCGTTCCGCGAGGGCGGCACGGTGACCGCCGGCAACTCCTCCGGCGTCAACGACGGCGCGGTGGCCCTGCTGGTCGCCTCCGCGGCGGCCGTCGACCGGTACGGCCTCACCCCGCTCGCCCGGGTGACCGGGGCGGCGGCGGCCGGCGTGCCGCCGCGGATCATGGGCATCGGGCCGGTCCCGGCCACCCGCAAGCTGCTCGACCGGCAGGGCCTGGGCCTGGCCGACCTCGACGTGATCGAGCTGAACGAGGCGTTCGCCGCCCAGTCGGTGGCGGTGCTGCGCGAGCTGGGGCTGCCCGAGGACGCCGAGCACGTCAACCCGAACGGCGGGGCGATCGCGCTGGGACACCCGCTCGGCGCCAGCGGAGCCCGGCTGGCCCTCACCGCCGCGCTGGAGCTGCGCCGGCGGGGCGGGCGGCGGGCCCTGGCGACCATGTGCATCGGTGTCGGGCAGGGCATCTCGCTGCTGCTGGAGGCGGCCGGCTGACGGCCGGCGGGCCGGCACCGTCGAAAGTGGATGTCCCGTTCGCGGGTGTGCGCGCCTAGAGTGGTGTGGACCACACGAATTCCTGCGGGTCGCCCGCGTCGGGCTCCCCGCGGACAGCGGCGACGACCTGGGGGACCGAGCGATGCAGACGCCGGACGGACTTCCCGCCGAGATCGACCTGAACCGGCCGAGCGCGGCCCGGGTCTACGACTACTTCCTCGGCGGCGCGCACAACTTCGAGATCGACCGGCAGCTCGCCGAGCAGATCGCCGCCATGACGCCGAACCTGGCGGCCACCATGCGCTCCGGGCGGGAGTTCCTGCGCCGGGCCGTGCGGGTGCTGCTCGACGCGGGCATCGACCAGTTCCTCGACATCGGCTCGGGGATCCCCACGGTCGGCAACGTGCACGAGGTGGCCCAGGCGGCCAACCCCGAGGCCCGGATCGTCTACGTCGACATCGACCCGGTCGCCGTGGCGCACAGCCGGGAACTGCTCGCCGGCAACGACCGGGCCACCGCGATCCTCGCCGACCTGCGGGAGCCGAAGCTGATCCTGGACCAGGCCCGGGCCAGCGGCCTGATCGACTTCGACCGCCCGGTCGGCATCCTGCTCGCCGGGGTGGTGCACTTCATCCCCGACCAGGACCGGCCGGGCGACATCCTGGCCACCCTGCGGGCCGCCGCGGCGCCCGGCAGCTTCCTGGTCATCTCGCACTCCACCTTCGAGGACCAGCCGCAGGAGATGCTCGACGCGCAGCGGCTGTCGGCGCGTACCGCCACCGAGATCACGCTGCGCTCGCGGGCCGAGATCACCGGTTACTTCGGCGACTGGATGGTGCTCGAACCAGGCGTGGTCCACATGCCGCTCTGGCGACCCGACTCGCCGTCCGACGTGGACGAGCACCCCGAGCGGTTCGGTGCGTTCGGTGGCGTCGCCCGGTACGACCGCACCGCCGGCTGACCCGACATGCGCGCCCCGGACCCCGACGGGGGCGACCTCAGCCGGCCGGGCGCCGCGGCGTACGCCGCCGAGTGGGCCCGGGCGGTGCGGCGCATCGGGTTCGTGCCGCTGAGCGCGGCCGAGACCGAGCGGCTGCTGCTGGCGCACACCGTCCGGCTCGGCCAGGCCCTGCTCGCCCCGGCGTTCTCCGCCCAGCCGGCCGAGGACGCCGGGCGGGCCCTGGTCGAGGCGCACCTCACCGAGCCCGGGGTGCTCGACTGGTCGGTCCGGGCGCTCGGCGACCGCTTCCTGTCCTGGGTGCTGCCCGGCCGGGTGGAGCTGCCCGAGGTGCGGGAACGGATCGCCGCCATGCAGGGCGCCTTCGCCGCCGGCTTCGGCCGGGCGCTGCGCGACCGGGTGTTCAGCCAGCAGGAGCGGATCGCCCGCTCGGCCTGGCAGGCCCGGGACGCGGTGGAGCAGGCGCTGCGGGACAGCGAGGCGCGGTTCCGGGCGGTCTTCACCGGGGCGGCGATCGGCATCGGCATCGCCGGGGTGGACGGGCGGATCATCGAGGTCAACCAGTCGTTCGCCGACATGCTCGGCTACACCGCGGCCGAGCTGCGGGAGCTCACCGTGGACGGGCTGTTCCACCCCGACGACGCCGCCGGCATGTGGGAGCTGTACCAGGAGCTGATCGAGGGCAAGCGGGACAGCGCCCGGATGGAGAAGCGCTACTACCGCAAGGACGGCACCGTGGTCTGGACCGACCTCGCCGTCTCGCTGATCCGCCACGACGACGGCCGCCCCCGGTTCACCGTGGCGATGATCGAGGACATCACCGAGCGCTACCAGCTCCAGCAGCGGCTGCGCTTCCAGGCGCTGCACGACCCGCTCACCGGCCTGCCCAACCGGACGCTGTTCTTCGAGACGTTGGGTCAGGTCTTCGACACGGCCGCGCCGGAGCAGCGGGTGGGGCTCTGCTTCATCGACCTGGACGGCTTCAAGGCCATCAACGACAGCCTCGGCCACGATCTCGGCGATCGGCTGCTCAAGGTGATCTCCCGGCGGCTGGCCGACTGCGTGTCCGGCCGCGGCCACCTGGTGGCCCGGATGGGCGGCGACGAGTTCGTCATCCTGGTCGACTCCGACGGCGGCCTCGACGACGCGGTGGAGGTGGCCGAGCTGGCCCTGGCCGCGGTCTCCGCCCCGGTGCACGTCGGCGACCAGCAGCTCGCCGTTTCGGCGAGCATCGGCATCGTGGAGTGCCCGGCCGCCGAGACCAGCGTCTCGGAGCTGATGAAGGCTGCCGACACCACGCTCTACTGGGCCAAGGCCGAGGGGCGGGGCCGCTGGGCGGTCTACGACCCGGAGCGCAGCGCCGCCGACATCGCCCGCTCGGCGCTGGCCGCGAACCTGCCCGCCGCGCTGGACCGGGGCGAGTTCGTGCTGCACTACCAGCCGATCGTCTCGCTGCTGGACGGCTCGATGGTGGCGGTGGAGGCCCTGGTCCGCTGGCAGCATCCGGAGCTGGGCCTGATCGGCCCGGACCGGTTCATCGGGCTGGCCGAGGAGACCGGCCTGATCGTCCGGCTCGGCGCCTGGGTGCTCCGGCAGGCGTGCCGGGACGCCGAGAGCTGGCGACGGGCGTACCCGGAGGTGCGGCTGGTGGTCAGCGTCAACCTGGCCGCCCGGCAGGCCGACGACCCGGCCATCGTGGAGACCGTCGCCGAGGCGCTGCAGCACACCGGGCTCCCCGCCGAGCTGCTGCAACTGGAGCTGACCGAGAGCGCCGTGATGGGCAGCGCCGGAGAGCCGCTGCGCGCCCTGCACCAGCTCGCCGACCTCGGGATCCGGCTGGCCATCGACGACTTCGGCACCGGCTACTCGAACCTGGCGTACCTGCGGCGGCTGCCGATCCACTGCCTGAAGCTGGCCGGCCCGTTCGTCGAGGGGATCCGGGCCGACGGCACGGACGCCGCCTCCGACCACCGCGACGAGCGGATCGTCGACGCGCTGGTCCGGCTGGCGCACGCGCTGGAGCTGTGGGTGACCGCCGAGGCGGTGGAGACCGAGGTGCAGGCCGAGCGGCTGCGGTCGCTGCGCTGCGACACCGGGCAGGGCCGCTGGTTCGGCTCCCCGATGCCGGCCCGGCAGATCTTCGAGCGGCTGGGCGGTGGGGAGGCGGCGTGAGTCTCACGGATTCGCAGGCGGTGGTGTCGGTGGTGGCGGCGCTGGCCATCCTGGCCGGGCTGGCCGGGGTGGTGGTGCCCGGGCTGCCGGCGCTGCCGCTCTGCTGGGGCGGGGTGCTGGTGTGGGCCCTCTTCGGCGACGCCGGGCCGGGCCGCTGGGCGGTGCTGGCCGCGGCCACCGTGGTCGCCGTCGGCGGCGGCGTGGTCAAGTACCTCTGGCCGGGCCGGAACCTGAAACGGACGGGCGTGCCCACCTCGTCGCTGCTGGCCGGTGGGCTGCTCGGCCTGGTGGGCTTCTTCGTCATCCCGGTGATCGGCCTGCCGATCGGCTTCATCGGCGGGATCTGGGGCGCGGAACGGCTGCGGCTGGGCAGCAACCAGCTCGCCTGGCCGGCCACCGTGCAGGCGCTCAAGGCGGCCGGGCTGTCCATGCTGGTCGAGTTCCTGGCCGGCCTGGTCATCGCGGTGCTCTGGGTGGCCGGACTGCTGTTCGCCTGAGGCGTGAGAGCGGCGGCGCGGGAGCGTCCGGGGGTACGGCGAATCGCCGTACTTCAGTGAGAGAGAGGTGGACGCCCCGCGCCGCCGCGGTCCGGGCGTTGCCGAGCGCCCGGCGGTTGGCCCGTCGCGATCGGGCCTGGTCACGGGCTCAAGGATGCCCGGAACGGGCTCGCGCGGCAACGCAATTAGCCGTGCCGGCCGTGAGATTCCCACGCCTGTCGTATTGACCGTCTTGATCGACGGGATCACACTTTGCCCACTCGCAACCGGGGAACCACCTCGAGGAGGTGTGCAGTGGCCACGACGCCCGCGCCGACCGCCGAGCAGCCGATGGACGACGACGCCCGACGACTCGCAGAACTCGGCTACAAACAGGAGCTGCACCGCAAGTGGAGCGGCTTCTCCAACTTCGCCATCTCGTTCTCGATCATCTCGATCCTGGCCGGTTGCTTCACCACCTTCGGTCAGGCGTGGAACAACGGCGGTCCGGTCGCCATCTCCTGGGGCTGGCCGCTGATCTCGCTGTTCATCCTGATCATCGGCTTCTGCATGGCCGAGCTGGTGTCCGCCTACCCGACCGCCGGCGGGATCTACTGGTGGGCCGCGACCATGGGGCGGCCGGTGCACGGCTGGTTCACCGGCTGGCTCAACCTGATCGGCCTGGTGGCGGTGACCGCCTCGGTCGACTACGGCTGCGCCACCTTTCTCAACCTCACCCTCTCCGCGCTCTTCGACGGCTGGGCCGGCACCGCGCACCAGACCTTCGGGCTGTTCGTGGTGATCCTCGCCCTGCACGGGCTGATCAACATCTACGGGCACCGCGTCATCGACATCCTCCAGAACGTCTCGGTCTGGTGGCACGTGGCCGGCGCGGCCGCGGTGGTGCTCATCCTGGTCCTGGTCCCGGACGACCACCAGAGCTTCAAGTTCGTCTTCACCGAGCGGTTCAACAACTCCGGCTTCGGCGACGGTGACAGCGGTGGGCTCACCTTCTGGTTCTACGTGCTGCCGCTGGGCTTCCTGCTCACCCAGTACACGATCACCGGCTTCGACGCCTGCGCGCACGTCTCCGAGGAGACCCGGGGCGCCTCGAAGGCCGCCGCCCAGGGCCTCTGGCGGTCGATCTTCTATTCGGCGGTGGGCGGCTGGATCCTGCTGCTCGCCTTCCTCTTCGCGGCCACCGACGTGGACGCGATCAATTCCGCGGGTGGCTTCTCCGGGGCGATCTTCGAGTCCGCGCTGACGCCGTTCTTCTTCAAGGCCGTCATCATCATCTCCACCATCGGCCAGTTCTTCTGCGGGATGAGCTGCGTGACCTCGATGTCCCGGATGGCGTACGCGTTCAGCCGGGACCGGGCGGTCCCGGGCTGGCGGCTCTGGTCGCGGGTGGACCGCAACGGCACCCCGGTCAACGCGATCATCGCGGCCACCCTGGCCGGGCTGGTGCTCACGCTACCCGCGCTCTACCAGAAGGCCGGCGTGCCGGTCGCCTTCTACGCGGTGGTCTCGGTCGCGGTGATCGGGCTGTACCTGTCCTTCCTCATCCCGATCTTCCTGCGGCTGCGGATGGGGGACCGGTTCGTCGCCGGCCCGTGGACGCTGGGCCGGAGGTACAAGCTGCTCGGCTGGATCGCGGTGATCGAGATCGCGATCATCTCCGTCTACTTCGTGCTACCGATCGTGCCGGCCGGCGTGCCCGGCAACGCCGAGTTCAGCTGGACGGCGGTGAACTACGCCCCGCTCGCCATCGGCGGCGTGCTGCTCGGCGTGGCCATCTGGTGGTACGCCTCGGCCCGGAAGTGGTTCACCGGCCCCCGCCGTACCGTCGACGTGCCGGAACAGCGCCCCGCGCCGGCCGACGAACCGGCCTGATCCCTCCCCGCCGGCGCCGGATCACCCGGCGCCGGCGGGGAGGGCCGGGGGCCGGGGCTGCCGCGGCCCGGCCGGGAAGCGGAGGATCCGGTCGTCGTCCGCAGCCGGGCTGCCGCGGCCGTCCCGGTTGCTGGTGGTCACCCACAGGGCGCCGTCCGGGGCCCGTTCGACGGTACGCAGGCGGCCGTAGGCCCCCTGCAACACGGCGGTGGGGGTGCCGACCCGACCGGCGGGATCGACGGGTACGGCCCAGAGCCGCGCTCCCCGCAGCGCCGCGACGAACAGCGTGCCGGCGGCGAAGGCAGCCCAGCTCGGGGACGCCTCCGCGGGTGACCAGACGACGACCGGGTCGCGGAACCGGGGATCGCCGCTGCGGCCCTCCACGACCGGCCAGCCGTAGTTGCCGCCCGGCACGATCCGGTTCACCTCGTCCCAGGTGCTCTGGCCGAACTCGGTGGCGAACAGCCGCCCCCGTCGGTCCCAGGCGAGACCCTGCACGTTGCGGTGACCGTAGCTGTAGACCAGCGAGCCGGGGAACGGGTTGTCCGCCGGCACCCGGCCGTCCGGCCGCATCCGCAGGATCTTGCCGTTCCGGCTGGCCAGGTTCTGCGCGTTGGCGGGGACGACGGCGTCACCGATGCCGGCGTAGAGCATGCCGTCCGGGCCGAACGCGATCCGGCCGCCGTCGTGGGCGGCCGCCCGGGTGACACCGCTGAGGATCACCTGGAGGGACTGTGGCGCGTACAGCCGGAACCGCGCGATGCGGATGTCCGAGGCGGTCGTGTAGCAGACGTAGACCAGCCGGTCGCGCCGGAACGTGGGGGAGACCGCCAGCCCGAGCAGGCCCGCCTCCCCACCGGCGACCACGCCGGGGATCCGGGCGACCTCACGGGGCGCGGCGCCGGGCCGGACCCGTACGACGGTGCCCCGGTTGCGCTGGGCCACCAGCGCGCTGCCGTCGGGCAGGAAGTCGAGCCCCCAGGGCACCTCCAGCCCGGTGGCGACCACCTGCGGGTTCGCGAAGTCGAAGCGGGCTGTGGCGGGTGGTTGTCCCCGCCCGGCCGGCGGCTGCCGGTCCGCCCGGGCGTCGGTGACGCCCATCCCGACGGCGAGTAGGGCGGCGACCGCGGCGACGATCCGACGCATCTGGACTCCTCGGGGCTCGTCCCGGACCGCGCCGCGGAAGTGACGGTGATCCGGTTTCCCGGTCGACCCTCGGGTGCGGCCTCCTGCTGGGCAAAACGCCCCTGACCTGGGAAGAGTTGCGGGTCACCCCGGCCCAACTCGCCAGGGTCCCGACCCCGGTGGGAATGGCCGAAAGTACGACGCCTCGGGCGCCGGTGTGGACTTGTGGCCGAGGGGCCGGGACCGTCGCTCGGCCAGGCTCGGGGCATGTCATGGAACGGTGTGGGAGACGTCGGCACGATCGACGGCAATCGGCCGCGATCCGCCGTGCCCCGGGCGCGGCAGCGCATCGTGGCGCTCGATGTGCTTCGGGGCTTCGCCCTGTGCGGGATCCTGCTGGCGAACGTGAAGCCGATCGCCCACCGCGGCGGCGAACTCGGTACCGCGCACCTGGCGGAGACGACCGCGGCGACGGTGCTGCATCTGCTGGTCGACCAGCGATTCTTTCCGATCTTCTCGTTGCTGTTCGGCGTCGGCTTCTCGCTGTTGCTGGAGTCCGCGCAGGCGCGGGCCCGGCAACCGCGAGTGGTGCTGCTCCGCCGGATGCTGGCGCTGCTGGCCGTGGGTCTTCTCCACTTCCTGCTGTTGTGGAAGGGCGACATCCTCACCGTGTACGCGGTGCTCGGCCTGCTGGTCCTGCTGCCCTCCACGTGGCTGCCGCGTCGCGTCGTGGCGATCGCCGCCGGGGTGCTCATCGTGCTGTCGGTGGCCCTGCTCGGCGGCGGGTACACGGTGATCCCCGGCCTGTTCCTGCTCGGTTCGGCACTGACCAGGTACGGGGTGGTCAGAAGCATCGGCTCGGGTCCCCGTACCACGGCGGTGTCGGGGTTGGTCCTTGCTCTTGCCGCCGTGCCCGCGACGGTGATCCAGTTGCGCGCGGGCACGGGCAGCGCGGCGGCGAGGATCGCCTATCCGGCGGCCGGGCTGCTGACCGCCGGCGCCTACGTGTGCGGGCTGTTGCTGCTGCTCAGGACTCGGCTGGCCGGGCCGTTGACCGCCGTGCTCCGGCCGCTCGGACGGATGGCGCTGACGAACTACCTGACCGCGACGGTCCTCGTGCTGGCGATCTCCGGTGTGGTCGGCGACGCGGACCGCTGGTCGGTCGGCGCGGTGGTCGCGGTCGCCGCTGCGGTCCTCGTCGTCCAGTGGGGCTGGTCGGTAGTCTGGCTGCGCCGGTGCCACCAGGGGCCGGTCGAGTGGCTGTGGCGTTGGGTGACGTGGTGGCAGCGGCCGCCGCTGCGGCGTTCCGGACGACGAGGCGCCGCGGCGGACCGGGCATGAGAGGCATCATGATTCTCGCTGGCAGGCGCATCGCCCTGCGCCGGCCCGGCCTGCCGGGCGTGCTGGTCGAGGCCGCGTTCGGCGTGCTGCTCGCCGCCGGTGTCGCCCTCGAGACGGCGGCGGTGCTGAGTCGCCGCCCGGCCTGGCCGGTGGGTGCCGTGTTCGTGCTGATCACGGCAGCGGTGTGCGGGGTGGCGCTGCTGCGACGACGGTTCCCCGGTCGGGCGGCGGCGGTGGCGATCGTCCTGTGCGGGGTCGCCGAGCTGGTCGACTGGCGGAACGGCCGGCAGGGCCAACCCGCCCCGATCGCCTGCCTCGCGCTCCTGGTGGTGGTCGCCTCCGCGGTGCGTCACCTGCCCGGTCCGGCGGGCGCCGTCGCGGTCGCCGCCGGCTCCGGGGTGGTCGCCGCCGGCACCATCGAGCGGTACGCGACCTACCTGACCCAGGACATCCCGAACGCGACAACGGGCACGAAAATCATGGTGTCCGGCTGGGCGGTCGCGGTCGCGGTGGGCCTGTGGCGGCGGCTCGGCGACGCGCGGCGGCGGGCCCTGGTCGACGGGATACGGCGTACCGAACGGCTGGCCCTCGCCCGTGACCTGCACGACGTCGCGGCCCATCACCTGACAGGCCTGATCATCCAGGCTCAGGTCGCGCAGCTCGCCACCGATGCCGACCCGCCCACGACCCGGGCCACCCTCACCGGGATCGAGACGGCCGGCGCGCAGGCGCTCGCCTCCCTGCGGCAGGTCGTGCGGCTGCTGCGGGACGACGAGCCGGAGATCGCGCCCGTGCCGGATTCGCTGGCCGAGCTCATCGAGCGATTCGACGGCACCGGCATCCGCGCGAACCTCCACCTGCCGAACGGCCCCGTGCCGGCCGACTGGCCGTCGGAGACCACGGTCGGCATCTACCGGCTCGTGCAGGAGGCGCTGACCAATGTGGCCCAGCACGCGCGCGACGCCCGTACCGTCACCGTGACGCTCGCCCACGACGGGCGGACCATCCGGCTCCGCGTCGCCGACGACGGACAGCCCGGCCGCGCCACCCGCCCCGCCGGCCACGGCCTGCTCGGCATGCGCGAGCGAGCCGCCGCCCTCGGTGGTGAGCTGAGCGCCGGTCCGGGCACACCGGCCGGCTGGACGGTCGAGGCCACCATTCCCGCACCGGGAGGGTCATGACCATCCGCGTGCTCGTCGCCGAGGACCAGGCGATCGTCCGCCGAGGTCTCCGGCTGCTGCTGGAGAGCCAGCCCGACATCACGGTGGTCGGCGAGGCCGGCGACGGCCCGGAGGCCATCAGCCTTGCCCGGGACCTCCGCCCGGACGTCTGCCTGGTGGACCTCCAGATGCCACGACTGGACGGCGTCGACGTGACCCGCGCGCTCGCCGGCGCCGCCGTACGCGACCCGATGCGGGTCGTGATCATCACGACCTTCGACCTGGACGAGTACGTGTACAGCGCGCTTCGGGCGGGAGCCGTCGGGTTCATCCTCAAGGATTCCGGGCCGGCCCTGCTGGCCGAGGCGGTGCGGGCGGCGCACGCCGGTGACGCGATGATCTCGCCGTCGATCACGATGCGGCTGCTGAAGCAGTTCGGGCCGATCGCGGTCCCATCGCCGCGCCGCCCTGCCACACCGCTGACCGACCGGGAGATCGAGCTGATCAAGCGCCTGGCCCGGGGACGCACCAACCAGGAGATCGCGCAGGAGCTGTTCATCTCGCTGAGCACGGTGAAGGCCCACGTGGCCAACATCCAGGACAAGCTGCAGCTGCGGAACCGTACCGAGATCGCCGCCTGGGCCTGGGAGAACCGACTGGTGACGGAGACCTGACCGACGCGGGCGGCTGGACCCGGTCGAGGCGGTCGGAGCCGGGAGAGCGGAAAGCGCCTCGCCCACCGCGGTGTTGACGCACGGCCCGGGGTGGTCGGTCGATCGCGTTTGCCACGGTGTCCGCAGGGGGCATTGACGGTGATCCGGTTCTGCCAGTAGACCTTGGTGATGGAGGCTCGCCGATGAGGAAAGCTCCGCTCACGCTCGAAGAACTGCGGGTCGCCATCCGGGGCGGCGAGATCGACACGGTGGTGCTCGCCCTGACCGACATGCAGGGCCGGTTGCAGGGCAAGCGGTTCCACGCGCCCTACTTCCTCGACGAGGTGGTCCGGCACGGGAGTGAGGGCTGCAACTACCTGCTCGCCGTCGACGTCGACATGAACACCGTCGACGGGTACGCCATGTCGAGCTGGGAACGCGGCTACGGCGACTTCGCCATGCGGCCCGACCTGGCCACCCTGCGCCGGGTGCCCTGGCAGCCGGGCACCGCGATGCTGCTGGCCGACCTGGAGTGGCTGGACGGCTCCGGCCCGGTGGTCGCCTCGCCCCGGCAGATCCTGCGCCGCCAGCTCGACCGGCTTGCCGCACACGGGCTGACCGCGTACGCCGGCACCGAGCTGGAGTTCGTGCTGTTCCGTGACTCGTACGAGGAGGCGTGGCGGCGCGGCTACCGCGAGCTGACCCCGGCCAACCAGTACAACGTGGACTATTCACTGCTCGGCACCGCCCGGGTGGAGCCGCTGCTGCGCCGGATCCGCACCGAGATGGCCGGCGCCGGGCTGACCCCGGAGAGCGCCAAGGGTGAGTGCAACCTCGGCCAGCACGAGATCGCCTTCCGCTACGACGAGGCGGTGGCCTGCGCCGACCACCACGTCATCTACAAGAACGGGGCGAAGGAGATCGCCGCCCAGGAGGGCATGTCGATCACCTTCATGGCCAAGCCGAACGCGCGGGAGGGCAACTCCTGCCACATCCACTTCTCGCTGCGCGGCGCCGACGGCCGCTCGGCCATGCTCGGCGACGGGCCGGCCCACCTGTCGCCCACCGGGCAGCGGGTGCTGGCCGGGCTGCTCGCCAGCATGCGCGAGTTCAGCATCCTGTTCGCCCCGAACGTCAACTCCTACAAGCGCTACCAGCCCGGCTCGTTCGCCCCGACCGCGCTGCGCTGGGGCACCGACAACCGCACCTGCGCGCTGCGGCTGGTCGGGCACGGTCAGGGGATGCGGGTGGAGAACCGCGTGCCCGGCGCGGACGTCAACCCGTACCTGGCGATCGCCGCGCTGGTGGCCGGCGCGGTGCACGGCATCGAGCGGGAGCTGGAGCTGGGCGAGGAGTGCGCCGGCAACGCGTACGACGACGGGGACGCCGAGCGGGTGCCCTCGACGCTGCGCGACGCCCTGACGCTCTGGGAGGGCTCGCCTCTGGCGAAGGAGGCGTTCGGCGCCGAGGTGGTCGCCCACTACGCCAACAACGCGCGCGTCGAGCTGACCGCCTTCGACGCCGCCGTGACGGACTGGGAGCTCATCCGTGGCTTCGAACGCCTCTGACCTCCGCGCGATCTTGCACTTTCGGCCCGCGGTCAGCGCCGATGAGCGGTTTTTGTCCGGGCAGCAACTGCAAGATCGGCGAGGAGAGGGAGGGCGGAGCGCGTGAGTGAGGTGCGGAACCCGGCGACGGGGGAGGTCGTGGCGAACGTCGCCGCGACCTCGCTCGCGGAGACGGACGCGGCGATCGGGCGGGCGGCGGCGGCCTTCGAGACGTGGCGGGCGGTGGGGCCGGGGGACCGGGCGCGGTTGTTGCGGCGGTTCGCCGCCGTGGTGGACGCGCACCGGGAGGAGCTGGCGCTGCTGGAGGTGCGCAACGCGGGCCACACCATCGGCAACGCGCGCTGGGAGGCCGGCAACGTCCGGGACGTGCTCGACTACTACGCGGGCGCGCCGGAGCGGCTGACCGGGCACCAGATCCCGGTGCCCGGCGGGCTCGACGTCACCTTCCACGAACCGCTCGGCGTGGTCGGCGTGATCGTGCCGTGGAACTTCCCGATGCCCATCGCCGGCTGGGGCTTCGCCCCCGCGCTCGCCGCCGGCAACACCGTGGTGCTCAAGCCCGCCGAGCTGACCCCGCTCACCGCGCTGCGCCTGGCCGAGCTGGCACTCGACGCCGGCCTGCCCGAGGGCGTGTTCACCGTGCTGCCCGGGCAGGGCAGCGTGGTGGGCGAGCGGTTCGTCACCCACCCGGCGGTCCGCAAGGTCTGCTTCACCGGGTCGACCGAGGTGGGCACCCGGATCATGGCCGGCTGCGCCGCCCAGGTGAAGCGGGTGACGCTGGAGCTGGGCGGCAAGTCCGCCAACCTGGTCTTCGCCGACGCCGACCTGGCGAAGGCGGCGGCCACCGCCCCGGCCGCGGTCTTCGACAACGCCGGCCAGGACTGCTGCGCCCGCTCCCGGATCCTGGTCCAGCGATCGGTGTACGACCGT
Source organism: Micromonospora sp. NPDC023966 (assembly GCF_040639095.1). Taxonomy (NCBI): domain Bacteria; kingdom Bacillati; phylum Actinomycetota; class Actinomycetes; order Micromonosporales; family Micromonosporaceae; genus Micromonospora; species Micromonospora sp. NPDC023966. The sequence goes on from NZ_JBEZZJ010000010.1 coordinate 165,478, forward strand.
TTCCTGGAACTGCTCGAACCGGCCGTGCGCGCGTTCCGGGTGGAGGACCCGGCCGCCGAGAGCGCCGAGATGGGCCCGCTGATCTCCGCCGGGCACCGGGACCGGGTCGCCGGGTACGTCGACGGGGCGAAGGTGGCCTTCACCGGCGCCCGCCCCGACGGCGCCGGCTTCTGGTACGCCCCGACCGTGCTGCTCGCCGACTCCCCGGCCGACCGGCACTGGCGGGAGGAGATCTTCGGCCCGGTGGTCTCGGTGCTCCCGTTCGACGACGAGGCGGACGCGATCCGCCTGGCCAACGACACCGAGTACGGGCTCTCCGGCTCGATCTGGACGCGGGACGTGGGCCGCGCGGTCCGGGTGGCCCGGGCGGTCGAGGCCGGCAACCTCAGCGTCAACTCGCACTCCTCGGTGCGCTACTGGACCCCGTTCGGCGGGATGAAGCGCTCCGGCCTCGGCCGAGAGCTGGGTCCGGACGCGCTGCACGCCTTCACCGACGTCAAGAACGTCTTCATCAGCACGGAGGAGTGAGATGCAGGGACGGCTTCAGGACCGGGTCGCCGTGGTGACCGGGGCGGGCAGCGGCATCGGCCTGGCCACGGTGCGGCGGTTCGCCGCCGAGGGGGCCCGAGTGGTCTGCGTGGACATCGACGCCGAGGCGGGCAAGCGGGCCGCCGACGAGGTGGCCGGCGAGTTCGTCGCCGCCGACGTGGCCGACGAGGCGGCGGTCCGGGACCTCTTCGACGGGGTGGCCGAGCGGCACGGCCGGGTGGACGTGGCCTTCAACAACGCGGGCATCTCGCCGCCCGACGACGACTCGATCCTGGAGACCGGGCTGGACGCCTGGGAGCGGGTGCTGCGGGTCAACACCACCAGCGTCTACCTCTGCTGCAAGTACGCCATCCCGCACATGCGGCGGCAGGGCAAGGGTTCGATCATCAACACCGCCTCGTTCGTGGCGCTGATGGGGGCGGCGACGTCGCAGATCGCGTACACGGCGAGCAAGGGCGGGGTGCTGGCGATGACCCGGGAGCTGGGCGTGCAGTTCGCCCGGGAGGGCATCCGGGTCAACGCGCTCTGCCCCGGCCCGGTCGCCACCCCGCTGCTGCTGGAGTTGTTCGCCAAGGACCCGGAGCGGGCCGCCCGCCGCCTCGTCCACGTGCCGATGGGCCGGTTCGGCAACCCCGAGGAGATCGCCGCCGCGGTGGCGTTCCTGGCCAGCGACGACGCCTCGTTCATGACCGCCGCGCAGTTCGTGGTGGACGGCGGGATCACCGGCGCGTACGTGACCCCCCTATGAGCCGGCGGCCGGTGATCGGCATCACGTCGTACGTCGAGCCGGCCGGCTGGGCGGTGTGGCGGGACGTGCCGGCGGCGCTGGTGCCGCAGGCGTACGTCCGGGCCGTGACGGCGGCGGGTGGCCGGGCCGTGGTGCTGCCCCCGGACGACGCCGACGCCGACGTGCTGCGGGTGCTGGACGGGCTGCTGCTGGCCGGCGGCGCCGACGTCGGCCCGGAGCGGTACGGCCGGTCGCCCGACCCGCGCACCGAGAGCCGGCCGGACCGGGACGCGGGCGAGCTGGCGCTGCTGACCGCCGCGCTCGCCGCCGACCTGCCGGTGCTCGGCGTGTGCCGGGGCATGCAGCTGCTCGCGGTGGCCCACGGCGGCACGCTGCACCAGCACCTGCCCGACGTGGTCGGGCACGACGGCCACCGCCCCGCCCCCGGGGTGTACGGGTCGCACCCGGTCCGGTTCGCCGACGGCAGCCTGGCCGGGGCGGTGATGGCCGGGGTGGAGCGGGTCAACTCGTACCACCATCAGGGGGTCGCCGACCCGGGCGGCCTGGCGGTGACCGGCTGGGCCGACGACGGGGTGGTGGAGGCGCTGGAGGATCCGGCGCGGCGCTTCCTGCTCGGCGTGCAGTGGCACCCGGAGAACGACGCCGATCCCCGGCCGGTCGCCGCCCTGGTCCGCGCGGCGGCCGACACCGCTCCGGCCGGCCCCCGGCCCCGCCCGACTCGCCGCCGGCCGCCGGTTGCGTCAGGATGAGGCGTAGGTAACCAGCGTCCCACCGTCGGTATGCGTTACGTTGCTCCTCCGTCGGGGTAGTAGGCGGGGACGACCGGCGTGATCGCGCCGGTCGTCGTGGACATTGGCCCGAGCGGGAGGTTGCATGGGCTCGGCCCAGGGGGGCGGGGACGATCGTCATTCGTCCTCGGGGACCGGGGAGGCGAAACTCTCTCCACTGCTGACCGCGGCGTTCGCCGCCGGCGGCGAGATGGGCGAGCGGTTGCGCGGCTTCGACTGGTCCACCACCCCGCTCGGCGGCCCGGACATCTGGCCCCCGGCGCTCGCCCACGCGATCAGCACCATGCTCTCGTCCCGGGCGCAGATCGTCCTGTTCTGGGGCGAGGACTACCTGGCCTTCTACAACGACGCCTACCGGCCGACCATCGGCGACAAGCACCCGGCCGCGATCGGCCGGTCCGCCCGCGAGTACTGGGCGGAGACCTGGGACGTCCTCGGGCCATTGCTCGACGGGGTACGCCGCACGGGCGTGCCGTACCAGGCGGGGAACCACCCCTTCGTGCTGAACCGGCACGGCTTCCTGGAGGACGTCTACTTCGACATCTCGTACGACCCGATCCGGGACGCCGACGGCAGCGTCAGCGGCGTGTTCTGCTTCGTCAACGAGACCACCGGGCGGGTGGTCGGCGAGCGCCGGCTGCGGACCCTGGCCGAGCTGGGCACCGAGCTGGCCGACGTGCGGAGCACCCTGGAGCTGGGTCGTTCCGTGGCCCGGGTGCTCGACCGGCGCCGGGCCGACGTGCCGTTCAGCGCCATCTGGCTGCACGACGAGGACGGCGTCCCGGCGCTGGCCGGCTGCGCCGGGGTGGACCTGAGCACGGTTGCCGGCGGGCCACCGGCCCTCGGCGCCGGCGACACCCCGGACGCGGCCCGCTGGGTCGCCACCGCGGACCTGCCCGGGGTGGTGCCGCCGGACGCCGCCGACCGGGCGCTGCTGCTGCCGCTCACCGCCGTCAACGAGCCGGCCGGCGTGCTGCTGCTCGGGGTGGCCCGCCGGCTGCCCTTCACCGACGACTACCGCCACTTCGTCGACCTGGTCGCCGCCCAGGTCTCCCGGGCCGTCGGCAAGCAGCGGGCGTACGAGCAGGAGCAGGCCCGCGCCGCCGAGCTGGCCACGCTCGACCGCGCCAAGACCAACTTCTTCGCCAACGTCAGCCACGAGTTCCGCACCCCGCTCACCCTGGTGCTGGGGCCGCTGGAGGACCTGCTCGCCGACCGCGCTCTGCCCGATGCCTACCTCGACCGGCTCGCCGTGATGCACCGCAACGCGCTGCGGCTGCTCAAGCTGGTCAACACCGTGCTCGACTTCTCCCGGCTGGAGTCCGGCCGGCTGGCCGCCCGCTACCAGCCCACCGACCTGGCCGACTACACCTCCCGGCTGGCCAGCACCTTCCGCTCGGCCACCGAGCGGGCCGGGCTGCGCCTGGTGGTGGACTGCCCGCCGCTGCCCGCGCCGGTCTACGTCGACCGGGACATGTGGGAGAAGATCGTCCTCAACCTGGTGTCGAACGCGGTCAAGTTCACCTTCGACGGCGAGATCCGGGTCCGGGTCCGCGCCCGCGACGACGTCGCCGTGCTGGAGGTCGCCGACACCGGGGTCGGCATCGCGCCGCAGGAGCTGTTGCACGTCTTCGAGCGGTTCCACCGGGTGCCCGGAGCCCGAGCCCGCACCCACGAGGGCACCGGCATCGGTCTCGCCCTGGTCCGCGAGCTGGTCGAGATGCACGGCGGCACGGTCGAGGCGGACAGCGTCGTCGACCGGGGGACCACGTTCCGGGTCACCGTGCCGTTCGGGTACGCGCACCTGCCCGCCGACCGGGTGGCCGCGCTCGCCCCGACGCCACCCGGCGAGCCGGAGCAGGCCCGGCTCCACGTCGCCGAGACCGAGCTCTGGACCGACGAGGTGGCGCGGCCCGGCGGGCTGCCGGAGCTGGCTGGTGTGCCGGGCGGGGCGGGCCGGATCCTGGTCGCCGACGACAACGCCGACCTGCGCGAGCACGTCAGCCGGCTGCTCTCCCCGTCGTACGAGGTGGTCGCCGTGCCGGACGGCGTGGAGGCGCTGCGGCTGGCCGTCGACTCCCCGTTCGACCTGGTCCTGACCGACGTGATGATGCCCCGGCTGGACGGCTTCGGGCTGGTCACCGCGCTGCGCGCCAACCCGGTCACCCGACACCTGCCGATCGTGCTGCTCTCCGCCCGGGCGGGCGCGGCGGAGGAGGTCGCCGGGCTCTCGGTCGGCGCCGACGACTACCTCACCAAGCCCTTCTCCAGCCAGGAGCTGATCGCCCGGGTCCGGGCCAACGTCGAGCTGGGCCAGCTCCGCGGCCAGATCATCCGCCGGCTGCGGGCGCTCGCCGACGCCGCTGTGGCGATCAACACCGCCCGCTCCACCGGCGACGTGGTGCGGGTCGCCGCGCGGCACGCGCTCAGCCTGGCCGAGGCCGCCCGGGTGGTGGTCACCGCCACCGGCGCCCGTTACGAGGCGGATGGCGGCGGGGACGTGTCCGCCGAGCCGTCGGTGGTGCTGCCGCTGACCGGCACCACCGACGAGCAGCTCGGCGAGCTGCGGGTCTGGCGCCGGGAGGGCGGCGGCACCGAGCAGGCGGCGCTCACCGAGCTGGCCCGGCTGGTCGGCGTACGGCTGGAGAACGCGCAGCTCTACGAGGCCGAGCACCGGATCGCCACCACCCTCCAGCACAGCCTGCTGCCGCGTACCCTGCCGCAGCTCCCCGGCGCCGTCGTGGCCAGCCGCTACCTGCCGGGCAGCACCGACGTCGAGGTCGGCGGCGACTGGTACGACGTGATCGGGGCCGCCGACGACGAGCTCGTGCTGGTGATCGGTGACGTGGTGGGCAAGGGGGTGCGGGCGGCCGCCGCCATGGGCCAGCTCCGCAACGCGCTGCGGGCGTACGTGCTGGAGGGCTACGACCCGGGCGAGGCGCTGACCCGGCTCAACCGGCTGGTCGGCTCCACCGAGGGTGGCTCGTTCGCCACAGTGGTCTGCCTCCGTTTCTCCCCGCGCACCGGCCGGCTCCGGTACGCCAGCGCGGGTCACCCCTCGCCGCTGCTGATCCAGGGAGACGACGCCGTGTTCCTGCACGACCGGGCGCTCGGACCGCCGGTCGGGGCGATCCCCGGCACGACGTACCGGACCGTCGAGGGCGAGCTGGCCCCCGGCGGCCGGCTGCTGCTCTACACCGACGGGCTGATCGAGGACCGGCAGGCCGGCATAGACGCCGGGCTCGGCCAGCTCCGGGCGGACGCGACCACCCAGGGGGAGCACGTGGCCGACCTGGTCGACGCGGTGGTCGAGCGGGTCGCCGGGCGGACCCGGCACGACGACGTGGCGGTGCTCGCCCTGGAGGCGACCGAGCTGAACCGCTTCGCGCTGCGGCTGCCGGCCGACCCGACCCGGCTCAGCGTGCTGCGCAAGCGGCTGGAGGACTTCCTGGTCGCCCACCACGTCGGCGAGACCGACCTGTTCGACCTCACGGTGGCCATCTCCGAGGCCGCCGCCAACGCCATCGAGCACCCGGTCGCCCCGGCCGAGCCGATGATCGGCGTCGAGGTGACCATCGAGGGTCGCACGGTGATCGCCACGATCCGCGACAGCGGCCGGTGGCGGGAGTCCAGCGGGTCGAGCTTCCGGGGCCGGGGGCTGGCGCTGATCCAGGCGCTCGGTGAGATGACCGTGACCCGCACGGACGACGGCACCGAGCTGGTCCTGCGCCGGCGGCTGGCGGACTGAGGCCGCGGCGGCGGCTCAGACCGGCGGCAGCCAGTCCTGTTCGCCCAGGCCGGAGATCTCCAGCACCCGGCGAACCTGCCGGGACGGCAGCACGGTGAGCGTGCCGGGGAAGCGCTGGGCCAGCCGGACCACCGCGTGGATCGCGGCCGAGTCGAAGAAGGTCACCGCCCGCAGGTCGAGCGTGACGTGCCGGACGGGCTCCCGGAGGACGGTCTGGTACATGGTGTCGGCGGTCGCCATGTCGACCTCGCCGGCCACCCGGACGCGCAGTTGATCACCGTCGAGCTCCGCGGTCGCGGAGAAGACGGGCGGTGCGCCCCCTTGATCCACGGAGCAACAATGGCACAGCGGTTGCGGCGCGGCAACAACCCGGGCGAGCGGGCCGTGGCGGGGGTCACCAGGGGTGCGGCGATAGGCTGTAATCATGACCGTCCGTGCGCCGCTGACCCCAGGCACGCTCTCCCCGTGGCGGGCGGTTCCCGCCCACATCCCGCGTCCCGAGTACGTGGGCAAGACGCGCCCCCAGGAGTGGCGCGGCTCGCACGTGCAGACGCCGGAGACCATCGAGAAGATGCGGATCGCCGGCCGGCTCGCCGCCCAGGCCACGCAGTTGGCCGGGGAGCACTGCAAGCCGGGGGTCACCACCGACGAGATCGATAAGGTGGTCCACGAATTCCTCTGCGACCACGGCGCCTACCCGTCGACGCTGGGCTACAAGGGCTTCCCGAAGTCCTGCTGCACCAGCCTCAACGAGGTGATCTGTCACGGCATCCCGGACTCCACCGTGCTCCAGGACGGCGACATCATCAACGTCGATGTGACCGCGTACATCGGTGGGGTGCACGGCGACACCGACGCCACCTTCTGCGTGGGTGAGGTGAGCGAGGAGGCCCGCCTGCTGGTCGAGCGGACCCACCAGGCCATGATGCGCGGCATCAAGGCGGTCGCCCCGGGCCGGCAGATCAACGTGATCGGCCGGGTCATCGAGTCGTACGCCAAGCGGTTCGGCTACGGCGTGGTGCGCGACTTCACCGGCCACGGCATCGGCGAGTCCTTCCACAGCGGCCTCTACGTGCCGCACTACGACAGCCCGCGCCCCACCGACGTGATGGAGCCCGGGATGACCTTCACCATCGAGCCGATGATCACCCTCGGCACCCACCAGTACGACATGTGGGACGACGGCTGGACCGTGGTCACCAAGGACCGCCGGTGGACGGCGCAGTTCGAGCACACCATCGTCGTGACCGACGACGGTTACGAGATCCTGACCCTGCCGTGACCGAGACCCCGGCGGCGCTGCGCGAGGCGCACCACGCGGACGTGTCCGGCGGCTGGCTGCGGCCGGCGGTGTTCGGGGCGATGGACGGGCTGGTCACCAACATCGCGCTGATCGCCGGCGTCGGCGGCGGCGGAGTCTCCCCGCACAGCGTCGTGCTCACCGGCGCGGCCGGGCTGGTGGCCGGCGCCATCTCGATGGGGCTGGGCGAATACACCAGCGTCCGCTCGGCGAACGAGCAGGTGGCCGCCGAGGTGGCCAAGGAGCGGCGCGAGCTGGAACGGCACCCCGAGGCGGAGGCCCGCGAGCTGGCCGACGCGTGGGTGGCCCGGGGGCTGCCCCGGGACCTGGCCACGCAGGTCGCCGAGGCCGTCCGGCGCAACCCGGAGGAGGCGCTGCGGATGCACGTCCGGGAGGAGCTGGGCGTCGACCCCGACGAGCAGCCCAGCCCGTGGGCGGCGGCGATCTCGTCGTTTCTCTGCTTCTCGGTCGGCGCGCTGGTGCCGCTGATCACCTACCTGCTCGGCTTCACCAGCCTGGCGCTGGCGCTCGGCGTCGGCGGGGTGGGGCTCTTCGTGGCCGGCGCGATCGTGGCCCGGTTCACCAACCGCACCTGGTGGTCCAGCGGGCTGCGGCAGCTGCTGCTCGGCGCCCTCGCGGCCGGGGCCACCTATCTGGTCGGCGCCCTGATCGGCATCCAGGGCGGGATCGGCTGACGAGCCCGGCGGCCCTCAGCCGCCGAGCAGCTCGTCCACGGTGCCGTCGACCGGGCGGCCCCGGGCGGCCAGTTCCTCGGCCTGGCGGGCCAGCACCGTGCCCACCTCGGTCATGTCGGCCCCGGCCAGGCCGGTGCGCCGCACCGCGTCGCCGGGATCGCGGAAGTAGGTCCGGCTGAGCAGGCCCTGCACGGTCGCCGCGGCCAGCCGGGCCTCGCCGAGCATGAGCAACGCCGGGTCGGTCTCGTACCACTCGGCCAGCCGCAGCGCCCGGGCGTGCGCCGCGCTGCCCCGGTACCAGGCCTGCCGGGCCGCGGCGCTGAACTCGGCCGGCCGGGCCCGGGCCAGCCGGGCCAGGTGCTCGTCGCGGAGGGTACGCAGCCAGCCGGTCGGGTCGTGCAGGGCGCGGGTGGTGACGTACCGGTCCGCGGTGAGCGGCCAGAGCGCGGTGATGGTGGTGGCCTGCCGCACGTAGTCGTCCGCCCCGGCCACGGTGAGGTCGACCAGCACGCCGTCCACCCGGCGGGTGGCCGGGGAGGGCCCGCCGCCCGGCCGGTAGGTGGCCACCAGCAGCCCGACCTCGCCGGTCCCGCCGCCGTCGTCGTCGCCGTGCGCGAGCGGGCCGTGCACCGCGACGGCGAGAATGTCCGCCGGGAACCGGCGCAGCGCCGCGTCGCCCACCCGCTCGGCGACCCGCCAGCGCGGATCGTCCAGGTACCGGTCGGTGTCCAGCTCGGCGCCGCTGGCGTCCACGGTCCACCTCCGTTCCGCGCGCGCCTCACCCGGCGGCGGCCCGGCACGCGTCGACCGATCTCCACCCTAGCCAGCCGGACCGGGCGCGCCGGCTCGCCGCGCCCGGGGTCAGGTGGCCGGCTCGCCCACCGGGACCAGCCGGAACACCCGGATCTCCCGGCCGCCGGCCCGCTCCACGTACGTGCGGTAGGCCGGCCACTCGTCGACCAGCCGGGCGAACAGCCGCTCCCGCTCCGCGCCGCTGACCGGCTCGGCGCGCACCGGGACCCGGCGCCCCTTGACGTCGACCTCGGCGGCCGGCTGGGCGAGCAGGTTCAGCGACCAGGCGGGCTGGTGCTGCTGCCCCCAGTTCGAGCCGATCACCACGTAGGCGTCGCCGTCCGGCACGTAGAGCAGCGGGTTGCTGCGCGGCTTGCCGGAGCGGCGGCCGGTGGTGGTGAGGACCAGCGAGGGCACCAGCCCGAAGGCGACCACCCGCCCCTTTGTCAGCCGGCCGACCAGCCGGTCGGCGGGGACGAACAGACGCATGGTGGCGGCGAACCACTTCTGGTGACCGAGACGACGGGTGAGGGATCCCAGGGCGGACACCCGCCCAGTGTGCCGCCCCGCACCCCGCCGGCGACACCCCCCGACCGGTCCGACCGGATCGAGCGCCGTCAGTCCAGCCGGCGCTCCACCGGCAGCCGGGACCGGGTGAGCAGGGCCGCCCCGAGCATGGCCACCAGCGGCACCACCACCAGCACGGTCAGGGTCGACCCGGGCACCACCAGCGGGTACGGCGGCTCCACCGGCCAGGACTGCGCGTACCGCCGGTTGAGCGAGACCAGGATGATGGCCGCGGAGCCGAGACCGGCCAGGATGCCGAGCACCGAGCCGAGCACCGCGATCACCCCGGCCTGGCAGAGCGACAGCATCCGGCGTACCCGGGGGTCGGCGCCGACCGCCGCGAGGGTGGACAGGTCCCGGCGGCCCTCGGCGGCGGCGAGGCCGGTGGCCACCGCGGCCGAGCCCAGGGTGATCAGGCCGGCGGCGCCGGCCAGCAGGAGCAGCAGCGGGCGCTGGTCGGACGGCGGCCCGGCCGCCGACACCTGGACCGCCAGCGGGGCGACCCCGGACAGCTCGGTCGCCAGCCGGTCCCGCTGGCGGGCGGTGGGCGGGTCGACGGTGTCGACCAGGTAGCCCAGCGGCACGGCGACGAGGCCGAGCGTGGCCGCCGCCGCAGGGGAGACCACCAGCCGGTCCACCGGGAGGCCGCCGCGCAGCACGTACCCGGGCAGTGTGCCGGCGGCCGCCAGGCCCTCCGAGCCGTGGCTGACCTCCACCCGCACCCGCCCGTCCACCAGTTGCCGGGGATCGGTGACCACCACCCCGCCCGCCTGGAGGGTCCGGCGGGCCGCGGCCACCTCCCCGGCCGGGGCGCCGGTGAGCGCGGGCAGCCCGGTCCCGTCGTCCACCAGCGTCGGCAGGTAGAGGTCGCTCGGTTCACGGAACGGCCGGACGCAGCGCGGGTCGGTCCGCGCCGCGGTGGACACGGGGTCGATCGGATCGATCGGTTCGTAGGGGCAGAGCTGCTCGGGCGGGCGCATCGCGCTGGCGACGCAGTAGTCCTCCGGGCCTGCGGGCCGGGCGCACTCCAGGGCGGCGAGCGGGACCACCGTGGCGGACGGCAGCACCGCCCGGACCCGCTCCGCCACCTCGCCGGCCGGAGGCAGCGCGCCGGTGGCCGGCCCGTCGGTGCGCTGGAGCAGCACGTTGCCCGGGGGCAGGCCGGGCTGCCAGGCCGCCCGCTGCCGGGCGTCGTCGCTGGCCACGTAGACGCCCAGCGCCACGCTGCCGGCGACCGCCGCCATCACCGCCGAGATGGCCGGCGCGGCCGACGAGCGGTTGCGGCTGGCGTCGCGCAACGCCAGCCGGGGCGCCAGCGGCAGCAGCCGGCCGGTCCGGGCCAGCAGCCCGATCAGCGTCGGGGTGCAGAAGACCAGCCCGAGCTCGCCCAGGACCAACCCGGCCAGCACCCCGGTCGGGGTGGTCCGGGTGGCGCCGTACGCGGCCAGGGCGGCGCCGGCCACGGTGAGCAGCGCCCCGAGCACCAGCCAGCGGCGGCGTGGCCGGGGCGGCTCCCGCCGGCCGGCCAGCCCGGCCACCACGTCCTGCCGAGCCGCCGCCCAGGCCGGGGCGAGCGCGGCCAGCACGCCCGCCAGCACCGCCACCGCCACGATCGCCAGGAGCGCCGAGGGGAAGAGCCGGTACGCCCCGGACCGCGCGCCCATCACGTACTGCTCGACCAGCGGCCGGCCGGCGAACGCGGCGCCGACGCCGAGCAGCAGGCCGACGGCGGCCCCGCCCGCGCCGAGCACCACCCCGTCGGCGAGCACGATCCGGCGCAGGTGCGCGGCGTCCCCGCCGGCGACCGCGACCAGGGCGAGGTCCCGCCGACGGCGGCGGACGCCGACCGCGAAGGCCGGGCCGACCAGCAGCACCACCTCCAGCAGGCCGAGCCCGCCGACCAGCACCGCGTTGCCGGCCTCCTCGGCGTCGGGCAGGTCCGGTCCGGTGGCCATCTCGTCCCGTCCGGGCAGCGGGGTCCGGGCGGCCACCAGGATGCCGCGGGCGTTCAACCGGTCGGCCAGCGCCGCGTCGACGGGCCCGGGCAGGTCCACGAGCCAGTTCTCATCGGCTGCGGCGAGCGGACCGGGTGGGATCTCCGGCCGGAGCGCGACAACCTCCCGCAGGTTGTCCGGGAACTCCACCACCCCGACCACCCGGTAGGTCGTGCCGTCGACGGTCCGCACCGGCTCGTCCAGGCGCGCGTCCAGCCGGCGCAGCGCGGCCGGGCTCATCGCGATCTCGTCGGGGCGGGTCGGCCGCCGGCCCTCGCGCAGGGTCGCCAGCGGCCGGCTGAGCGGGTCGTTCAGGTCGACGGCGCGGGCGTCGAACGACTCGGTCTTCCCGTCGATCCGCACCTCGAACGGCACCCACCGGCGCAGCCGGGTGAGCCGGCTGCCGGCGGGCAGCAGCGCCCGCAGCTCGTCGGCCGTCACCGCGCGGCTCCGGGGCACCGGGTCGCCCTCGACCGGCCAGGAGCTCTCGCCCCAGGCGTCCTGGGCGATCGCGTTCAGGTCGATCCAGCGCAGCTCCGCGTCGGCCCCGCCCAGCTGCCGGTCCATCCGCTCGGCCCGGGTCAGCTCGGCCATGTCGTAGCTCACCGCGGCGAAGCTCAGCCCGAGCACCGGCAGCGCGATCATCACGAGCACCAGGGCGGTACGCCGACGGGCCCGGCGGGCCTCCCGCCGGGCGATCCGCAGCGCGGTCCGCCACGACCCGACCGTGGCGGCCAGCCGGCCCCGGCTCACCGACCGCTGCCGCTGAGCAGGTGCTCGACGCCGATCAGCGGGGCCGTCGAGTCGACCAGCACCCCGTCGCGGAGGAAGACCACCCGGTCCGCCCAGCCGGCGTGCCGCGCCTCATGGGTGACCAGCACCCCGGCCGCGCCCGCGTCCACCCGGCGGCGCAGCAGGTGCAGCACCGCCTCACCGGCCTGCGAGTCCAGCGCGCCGGTGGGCTCGTCGGCGAGGACCAGGCGGCGCTCGCCGACCAGGGCCCGGGCGATCGCCACCCGCTGCTGCTGGCCGCCGGACATCTGGTCGGGGAACCGGTCCGCCAGCCCGGCCACGTCCACCTCGGCGAGCGCGGCCAGGGCCAGCCGGCGGGCCGCCCGGACGCCGGCGCCGTCCAGTTCCAGGGGGAGCGCCACGTTCTCCGCGGCGGTGAGGCTGCCGAGCAGGTTCAAATCCTGGAAGACGTAGCCGATCCGGCGGCGGCGCAGCCGGGCCAGGTCGCGGGCCGGCAGGCCGCCGAGGGACTCCCCCTCGACCAGCACCTCGCCGCCGGTCGGCCGGTCCAGCCCGCCGGCCAGCGCGAGCAGGGTCGACTTGCCGGAGCCCGAGGGGCCCATCACGGCCACCAGTTCGCCCGCCGACACGGTGAGGCTCACCCCGCGCAGCGCGTGCACGGTCGCCTCCCCGGAGCCGTGGGTCCGGTGCACCGCCCGCAGTTCCAGCACTCCGCCCATCGGGTCACCTCCCGCCGTGCCGGCCGCCGTCACCGGCGGGCCTCCTCGTCGGCCCGGTCCACCGCCTCCGGGTGGGTGACCGGCCGGCTCGGCGCCGGGCGGTGGCGGACCAGGCTGGTCTCGCAGTGGTCGAGCCAGCGGACCTCGGCCTCGGCCTGGAAGATCATCGCGTCCAGCACCAGGCGCCAGGGCAGGTCCTCCGGCTTGTCACTGGCGTACTTCAACCGGGTGAACTCCTGCAGGGCCCGCATGGTGGCGCTGCGCTGGGTCTGCACCACCGCGCGGACGTCCACGCCGGGCGTGGTGAGGGCCAGGGCCAGCTTGATCGACAGCTCGTCGCGGGGCCGGTCGGCCCGGCTGATCGGGGTGGCGAACCAGAGCGCCAGGTCCGCCCGCCCGGCGTCGGTGATCTCGTACGGCCGCTGCCCCCCGTCGCTCTCCGGCAGCGAGCGGACCAGGCCGTCGCGTTCCAGCCGGGACAGGGTGGTGTACACCTGCCCGATGTTCAGCGGCCAGGTCGATCCGGTCGACTCCTCGAACGCGGAGCGGAGCTGGTAGCCGTACATCTGGCCGCGCTCGAGCAGGGCGAGCAGGCCGTGGCGGATGGACATGGCGTGGAGTATGCATACCTGGTATGCGGTCCGCAACCGCAGGGTTCCGGCGGGTGACCGGGGCCTCCGCTCAGGCCTGCCGGCCGGGGAACGGAACGGTGACCGGGGTCACCCCGGCGGTGCGCCGCCAGCGGGTGGCCCGCAGCGCGCAGTCGGTGAGCGCCGCGAGGGCCTTGTTCCGGTCCGCCCCGGTGGTGTGCGGCAGCGCCGCCCGCCAGTGGCCGGCGGTCCGCTCCTCGACCTCCACGGCCAGCTTCAGCGCGCTCGCCCGGTCGGTCACCGGGTAGGGCAGCGCGTAGCCGGCCCGGTCGGCCGGGACCTGGCCCCCGCCGGCGCTGAGCTGGAGGATGAGGCCGTCCCGGCGGGACCGGTGGGCCGCCTCGGCGGTGCGGGCGGCGGTGCGGGCCGCCCCGGTCAGGTGCACGCCGATCACCCCGTACGCCCAGATCGCCGCGTACTCGGCGGCGAGCGCGTCGCCGAGGGCCTGGGCCGGGCCGCTGGTCGGGTTCACTTCAACGCCTCCACGTGGGTCGCCCGGGCCGCCGCGATCGAGCCGAGCAGCGCGGCCCGCTCGGCGGGCGCGGCGGCGCAGGCCTTCGCGGCGTTCTCCCGCCCCTCCTGCTCGGCCTGCCGCAGCTCGGTCAGGACCGTGTCCGGGTCCATGGCGGCTCCCGACGGGCCCGCGGCCGGGCTGCCGGACGGGGCCGGCCGGCCGATCACCTTGCGCAACTCCTCGGCGTGCGCCCGGTGCGCGTCGGCGATCGCGGTGAGCCGCTCGGCCAGCGCCGGGACGGCGGAGGCGGCGGCCCGATAGCGGGCCTCCAACGCGGTGGCCTCGGCCGCGAGCGGTTCCAGCGGATCCGGGGGCCGGGACTTTTCGTCGCGGTCGAAAAGATCACAGCCGGTCAGCGGCACGGCCGCGCCGCCGAGCGCCACCAGGGCCCCGGCGCGCAGCAGCGTCCGCCGGGAATGCCCCGGTGCGCCCTGGTTCGATGTCGTTCTGCCGGTCGCCACCGGACAAGTCAACACCATCTCCGCCGTCCTGTGGGCCAGTGGCTGTCGGTGCGCCGCCCGGGCCGCCGCCCGGCCCGCGCGTTACGCTCTGCGCAGCCACCGGGCGCGAACGCCCCGGTGGCGTGCCGGCATGGCGGGCCGACCCGGCTCGCCCGAGCAGCGACACGACGGGCCTCCGTGCCCGCGGCAACAGCAGAGAGGTGCGCCGAATGACGCAGCGTGGCCGTGCCACCCGGGCGACGGGGCCCTCCGGGCGACCCCGCCGGCCCGACGGCCCCCGTGGCGCGGACCGGGGCGGCGCACCCCGCGGCGACCTGAACGCGCGCCGGGCCCGGCTGCGCGAGGTGATCGAGCCGGTGGTCACCGCCGCCGGCTACGACCTGGAGGACCTCTCCGTGTCCCGCGCCGGCCGCCGGCACGTGGTCCGGGTGATCGTGGACGCCGACGGCGGGATCAACCTGGACGCGGTCGCGGACGTCTCCCGGGCGGTCTCGGCGGCGCTGGACGCCGCCGAGGAGGCCGGCGGCGACATCGTGGCCGGCGAGTACCAGCTCGAGGTCAGCTCGCCCGGCGTCGACCGCCCGCTCACCCTGCCCCGGCACTGGCGGCGCAACGCCGGTCGGCTGGTCAAGGTGACCGTCCACGGCCCCGAAGGGGACCGGCAGGTCACCGGCCGGATCGCGGCCGGCGACGACGAGCGCGTGGCGCTGGAGACCGACGCCGGCCGCGTGGAGCACCCGTACGCCGAGCTGGGACCCGGCCGGGTCCAGGTGGAGTTCAACCGCCTGGACGAGGTGGCCGACGAAGACTTCGGTGACGACACCGACATCGACGACGACGAAGATCTGGAGGACGAGGAGAGGTGAACATCGACCTCGCGGCGCTGCGCGCACTGGAGCGCGAGCGGGAGATCCCGTTCGACACGATCCTCGCGGCGATCGAGACCGCGCTGCTGACCGCCTACCGGCACACCGACGGCGCCGAGCCGCACGCCCGGGTGGAGATCGACCGCAAGACCGGGACCGCCTCGGTGTACGCCCAGGAGGTGGACGCCGACGGCACCGTGGTCCGGGAGTGGGACGACACCCCGCACGACTTCGGCCGGATCGCGGCCATGACCGCCAAGCAGGTGATCCTCCAGCGGCTGCGGGAGGCCACCGACGAGGTGCACTTCGGCGAGTACGTCGGCCGCGACGGCGACCTGGTCACCGGCGTGGTGCAGGCGCACGAGGCGCGGGCCGAGAAGGGCATCGTCAGCGTCGACCTGGGCAAGCTGGAGGGCGTCCTGCCCCAGTCCGAGCAGGTCCCCGGCGAGCGGTACGTGCACGGCGAGCGGATCCGCTGCGTCGTGGTGCACGTGGCCAAGGGAATGCGCGGCCCGCAGATCACGTTGTCCCGGTCGCATCCGGGCCTGGTGAAGAAGCTCTTCGCCCTGGAGGTCCCGGAGATCGCCGACGGCACCGTGGAGATCGGCGCCATCGCGCGTGAGGCAGGTCACCGGACGAAGATCGCGGTGCGGTCGACGGCTCCGGGGG
Organism: Micromonospora sp. NPDC023966; assembly: GCF_040639095.1. Taxonomy (NCBI): domain Bacteria; kingdom Bacillati; phylum Actinomycetota; class Actinomycetes; order Micromonosporales; family Micromonosporaceae; genus Micromonospora; species Micromonospora sp. NPDC023966. Next base: position 181,291 of record NZ_JBEZZJ010000010.1, read on the forward strand.
TCAACGCCAAGGGCGCCTGCATCGGCCCGATGGGCCAGCGGGTCCGCGCGGTGATGAGCGAGCTGCACGGCGAGAAGATCGACATCATCGACTGGTCGGACGACCCGGCCACCTTCGTCGGCAACGCGCTCTCGCCGGCCAAGGCGCTCCGGGTGGAGGTGGTCGACCTGGCCAGCCGGACCGCCCGGGTCACCGTCCCGGATTTCCAGCTCTCGCTGGCGATCGGGCGGGAAGGGCAGAACGCCCGGCTTGCGGCCCGGTTGACCGGTTGGCGGATCGACATCCGCTCCGACGCGGAGCAGAGCGGAGCGGCCGGCCGGGGCGGAGCTGATCACGTTCCCGAGGCGGGCGGCGCGATCTCGAGCAGCTAGGGGTAGACTTCCTCCAGTGGTACGACGCGCGCTGCCGGAGCGCACCTGTGTGGGCTGCCGGAAGCGAGCGCCGGCCAGCGAGTTGCTGCGAATCGTCGCGGTTGGCGACGAGGCTGGTCATTACAGCCTCCGGCCCGATCCGGCGCGCAGACTGCCGGGTCGGGGAGCGAACATGCACCCGGATCCGGCCTGCTTCGCGCAGGCGGTGCGGCGCCGCGCCTTCGGGCGGGCACTGCGCATCACCGGGGTCGTCGACCACGGTGTGCTCGCGGAGCACGTTGACGCGCAAACCCCGACGACCGGTCAACCCGACCGGTCGAGGGTCGCTAGCAAGGTAGGACGACCGACATGAGCACACGATGAAGTCCCTGAAATGACCAGGCTTCAAGTGCACGAGTGAGGTCGCTGCGGGTGCTGCCCGCACGACCTCGGAGTGAGGAGTGCAGTGGCAGGAAAGGCCCGCGTACACGAGCTCGCCAAGGAGCTCGGGGTCGAGAGTAAGACCGTTCTCGCCAAGCTCAAGGAGATGGGCGAGTTCGTGAAGTCCGCGTCCAGCACCGTCGAGGCGCCCGTCGCCCGACGGCTGCGTGGCGCATTCGTCGCGTCCGCCGGTGGTTCCGCGGCGTCGGCCGCCCCGTCGGCGGCCGCACCGAGCCCGGCAACGACCCCGACGCCGTCCCCGACCCCGGGCGCCCCCCGGGTCTCGGCCAAGCCGATGCCGCCCCGGCGGCCGGCCGCGCCGACCCCTGGACCGAAGCCCAAGGGCCCGGTCCCCGGCCCGCCGCAGCCGGCGACTCCGGTCGCCAAGCCGGCGAGCGCGCACGACATCGAAGTGGCGGCCGCCGAGGCGCGCGCCGCCGCACTCAAGGCTGAGCAGGAGGCCGCGGTCAAGGCCGCGCAGGCCGCCCGCCAGCAGCAGCGGGAGAACGTCCGCCGCGAGCCCCCGACCGAGGGTGGTCCCCGTCCGGGGCCGCGTCCGGGTCCGAACGCGGCGCCGCCGCGTCCGGGTGCCCCGGCCGCCGGCCGTCCCGGTGGCCCGACCCCGGGTCCGGGTGCCCGGCCGGGCGGTCGTCCGCCGGCGCGCGGCGCCGGCAACAACCCGTTCGGTATCCAGGGTGGCCAGCAGCAGCGGCCCCCGGCCGCCGGTGCGGGCGGTCCCCGGCCGAGCCCGGCGGGCATGCCGCCGCGGCCCAGCCCGGCCTCCATGCCGCCCCGGCCCAGCCCGGCCTCCATGCCGAGCCAGCGGCCGACCACGGGTCGCCCCGGCGGTCCCGGTGGCGGTCGTGGCGGTCCCGGTGGCGGCGGCGCGGGTCGTCCCGGTGGCGGCGGCGGTGGTTTCCGCGGCGGTCCCGGTGGCGGTGGCGGCGGCGGTGGTTACCGCGGCGGTCCCGGTGGCGGTGGCGGCGGCGGTGGCTTCCGCGGCGGTCCCGGTGGCGGCGGTGGCGCTCCCGGTGGCGGTTTCCGCCCGGGTGCTCCGGCCGGCGGCGGTGGCCGTCCGGGTGGTGGCGGTCGTGGCCGTGGCGGTGGCGCCGCGGGTGCCTTCGGGCGTCCGGGTGGCCGGCCGACCCGTGGTCGCAAGTCGAAGAAGCAGCGCAGACAGGAGTTCGACAACCTGTCGGCCCCGACCATGTCCTCGGGTGCCCCCCGCGGTCAGGGTCAGGTCGTCCGGCTGTCCCGTGGCGCCTCGCTGTCGGACTTCGCCGACAAGATCAACGCCAACCCGGGTTCGCTCGTCCAGGAGATGTTCAACCTGGGCGAGATGGTGACCGCGACGCAGTCCTGCTCCGACGACACCCTGCTGCTGCTGGGTGAGCACCTCGGCTTCGACGTGCAGATCGTCAGCCCGGAGGACGAGGACCGCGAGCTGCTCGCGCAGTTCAACATCGACCTCGACGCCGAGGTCGCGGCGGAGCGTCTGGTCAGCCGTGCGCCGGTGGTGACCGTCATGGGTCACGTCGACCACGGTAAGACCAAGCTGCTCGACGCGATCCGCAAGGCGAACGTCGTGGCCGGCGAGGCGGGTGGCATCACCCAGCACATCGGCGCCTACCAGGTCCACGTCCCGCACGACGGCGTGGACCGCGCGGTGACCTTCATCGACACCCCGGGTCACGAGGCGTTCACCGCCATGCGTGCCCGTGGTGCCCAGGTGACGGACATCGTGATCCTGGTGGTGGCGGCCGACGACGGCGTGATGCCGCAGACCATCGAGGCGCTCAACCACGCCAAGGCGGCGGACGTGCCGATCGTGGTCGCGGTCAACAAGGTCGACAAGCCGGAGGCGAACCCGGACAAGGTCCGCCAGCAGCTGACCGAGTACGGCCTGGTCGCCGAGGAGTACGGCGGCGACACCATGTTCGTCAACGTGGCGGCCAAGCCCGGCATCGGCATCGAGGAGCTTCTCGAGGCCGTGCTGCTGACCGCCGACGCGTCGCTGGAGCTGACCGCTCCGATCGACGGGCCGGCGCAGGGTGTCGCCATCGAGGCGCACCTGGACAAGGGCCGTGGTGCGGTGGCGACCGTGCTGGTGCAGAAGGGCACCCTCCGGGCCGGCGACTCGATCGTCGCCGGTGGGGCGCACGGCCGGGTCCGGGCCATGCTGGACGAGAACGGCAAGCCGGTCGACGAGGCCGGGCCGGCGCGTCCGGTCATGGTGCTGGGTCTGACCACGGTGCCGGGTGCGGGTGACACCTTCCTGGCCGCCGAGGACGACCGCACCGTGCGGCAGATCGCCGAGCAGCGGCAGGCGCGACGGCGGGCGGCGGCATTCGCCAACTCCCGCGGCCGGGCCACTCTCGAGACGCTCATGGAGCAGCTCAAGGAGGGCGAGAAGACCTCGCTCAACCTGGTGCTCAAGGGCGACGTCTCCGGCTCCGTGGAGGCCCTCGAGGACGCGCTGTTCAACCTCGACATCCCGGAGGAGGTCCAGCTTCGGATCATCCACCGGGGCGTGGGTGCGATCACCGAGAGCGACGTCATGCTCGCGAGCGCCTCGTCCGAGGCGGTCACGATCATCGGCTTCAACGTGCGGGCCGCCAACAAGGTCCGCGAGATCGCCGACCGCGAGGGCGTGGAGATCCGGTACTACACGGTCATCTACCAGGCCATCGAGGAGATCGACGCCGCGCTCAAGGGTCTGCTCAAGCCGGAGTACGAGGAGGTCGAGCTGGGCACCGCGGAGATCCGCGACGTCTTCCGCTCGTCCAAGATCGGCAACATCTCCGGCTGTATCGTCCGGTCCGGCCTCATCCGCCGCAACGCCAAGGCGCGGCTGCTGCGGGACGGGGCGGTCGTGGCGGACAACCTCACGATCAGCTCCCTGAAGCGGTTCAAGGACGACGCGACCGAGGTCCGCGAAGGCTTCGAGTGTGGTCTGACGCTGGGCGGTTACAACAACGTCCAGGTCGGCGACATCATCGAGACCTTCGAGATGCGGGAGAAGCCGCGCGCCTGAGCGGTGTGAACACGGCGACGGCCGGGGCCTTCGGGCCCCGGCCGTCGCCGTTTCCGCAGGCTGCGACAATCTCCGGCGTGATCGGGTACGCGCTTCTCCTCGCCCCCTCCGCCAACCGCGTCTACGCCGACGCGGCCGCCCGGCTGGCCCGGGCCGAGCTGACCGTGTTCGCCGGGTCGGGGGTGCTCGACGCGGCGCCCGTCGACGCCGCCGTGGAGCGGATCGGCGGGGTGGAGTACCTGACCTTCGCCGTCCCGGAGCCCGGCCTCGGCGCGCGGGACCTGGCCCACCTGGCCAACCTGTCGGCGGCGTACGCGCTCTTCGAGCGGGTCGGTGACGACCTGCTCCGGCCGGTGCCGCTGCACCCTCTGGCCCGGTACGACTCCGACCTCATCACCATCCCCAAGTACGCCGGGAAGACCAACGAGCAGTTCACCCGGCTGCTGCTCAACGTCACCCTGCTGGCGTCGGCGTCGGCGCCCCGGATGCTGGACGCGCCGCTCGTGGTGCTCGACCCGCTCTGCGGCCGGGGCACCACCCTCAACCAGGCGCTGATGTACGGCTACGACGGCATCGGCGTGGAGCAGGACGGCAAGGACGTGGACGCGTACGCGGCGTTCCTGCGTACCTGGCTGCGCCGCAAGCGGCTCAAGCACACCGCCGAGACGGTGCCGGTGCGGCGGGACCGCAGGCTCCTGGCCCGGCGCTTCGAGGCGGTCCTCGCGCCGTCCCGGGACGCGCACCGGGCCGGGGCGACCCAGCGGGTCACCGTGCTGCACACCGACACCACCCGGGCCCGCGAGGTGCTCCGTGCCCGCTGCGCCGACGTGATCGTCACCGACGCCCCGTACGGGGTGGCGCACGGCAGCCGGACCGACGCGGGACTGTCCCGCAGCCCCCTGGATCTGCTCACCGCCGCCGTGCCGGTCTGGCGGGAACTGCTCCGACCGGGCGGGGCGCTGGGGCTGTCCTGGAACACCCACGTCGCCCCCCGGGCGGCGGCCGAGGCGGTGCTGGCCGACGCCGGCCTACGGGTGGTGGACGGGCCCGGCTGGGGGGACCTCGCGCACCGGGTCGACCAGGCCATCGAGCGGGACGTGGTGGTGGCGGTCGCGTCCGACGGCGACTCCGGCTCGGCGCGTCCGACGCCGCGCGGCGACCTGGAGCCGTCGCCGGAAAACGGGTGACCGGGGAGCTGCTCCTGCCGTACCGTTGCTCGCCGTGTATACCGGAACCGCGCAGTTCGACCTGTTGCTCCCGGGGGACTCCCGGTCCCTGAAGGCCAAGCGGTCGTACGTCCGGCCGATCGTCGCGGCGCTGCGCCGGTTCGAGGTCTCCGCCGCCGAGGTCGGGACGCTCGACCTGCACGGCCGGGCGCAGATCGGGGTGGCCGTGGTGGCCGCCGAGCCGGCGCACGTCCGCGAGGTGCTCGACTCCTGCGAGCGGCTGGTGGCCGCCCGGCCGGAGGTCGAACTGCTGTCGGTCCGCCGCCGCCTGCACGGCGAGGAGGACTGACCGGGCCGCTCACCGGCGGCACCGGCGGCCCCGCGCGGGGGCGGCGATCGCGCGGGTAGTGTTCGAGATGTTGAGCGGTCGGACCCGGCGGCGCCCGCGCCGTCCGTCTCCGGCCGACGGCTCCAGCGACGGCTTCAGGTCGCAGCGCGGCGTCAGACGCGCCGAACTGAAGTCGTCGTAGCGGCGCGGCGTCAGACGCGCCGAGCCGGAGTCGTCGTAGCAGGCACGAAGCCCTGGAGGTGGGGGACATGACGGATCCGGCCAAGGTACGCCGGCACGCGGAGCGCATCCGTGAACTGGTCGCGTCGGTGGTGCGGAGCCAGATCAAGGACCCCCGGCTCGGCATGATCACCATCACCGACGCCCGGATCACCGCCGATCTGCGCGACGCGACCGTCTTCTACACGGTGCTCGGTGACGCGGCGGCCCAGGCCAGCACCGCCGCCGCGCTGGAGAGCGCCAAGGGCCTGCTGCGCAGCACCGTCGGCAAGGCGCTCGGGCTGCGCCACTCGCCGACCCTGACCTTCGTCCTCGACGACGTGCAGGACCAGGTCAAGCACATCGACGACCTGCTCGCGGCGGCCCGCAACGCCGACGCCGAGGTGCAGCGCCTGGCCGCCAAGGCCCAGTACGCGGGCGAGCCCCAGCCGTACCGGGTGGAGGACGAGGACGCCGAGGTCGAGGAGACCGAGGCCGAGGACACCGAGGCCGCGGTCGACGAGTCGCGCGGCGGCGACCGCCGGTGACCGGTTCCGCCGCGGGCGGCTCGCCGGCCGGTGCCGGCCCGACCGACACCGACTGGGCGGCCGCCGTCGCGGCGGTACGCGAACTCCCCGCCACCGCGCGGGTGCTGCTCATCTGCCACGTCAACCCGGACGGCGACGCGCTGGGCAGCATGCTCGGCTTCGGGCTGGGCCTGCGCCGGCTCGGCGTACGACAGCTCCAGGCGACCTTCCCCGGGCCGCCGGAGGTGCCCGAGCCGTTCCGCTGGCTGCCCGGCTCCGACCTGCTGGTGGCGCCGGACGACGCGTACCCCGATCCGGACCTGGTGATCTGCTTCGACGTGGCGAGCGAGTCCCGGCTGGGCGACCTGGTCGACCGGCTGGACAAGGCGGGCAGCGCGCTGGTGCTGGATCACCACGCCTCGAACACCGGGTTCGGTGGCATCCACCTGGTGGACCGGCACGCGGCGGCCACCTCGGTGGTCGCGCTCGGGCTGCTGGACCGGCTCGGGGTGGCGCTGGACGCGGAGATCGCGGCCTGCCTCTACGTGGCGCTGAGCACCGACACCGGCTCGTTCCGCTTCGAGGCCACCACTCCGGCCGTGCACGAGCTGGCGGCCCGGCTGCTGGCCACCGGGATCCGGCCGGGGGAGATCTCCCGGAAGGTCTTCGACACCCGGCCGTTCGGCGCGGTCCGCCTCTTCGGCGAGGTGCTGGGCCGGGCCCGGCTGGAGCCGGCGGCCGCCGCCGGGCGCGGGCTGGTCTGGACCTACGCCACCCGCGCCGACCTGGCCCGGCACGACCAGCCGGCGTACGTGCTGGAGGCCCTGATCGACTCGGTGCGCTGCACCGCCGAGGCGGACGTCAGCTGCGTTGTCAAGCAGGCCGGCGACGCCGAGTGGGCGGTCTCGCTGCGCAGCAAGGGCGCGGTGGACGTGAGCCGGGTGGCGATGGCGCTCGGCGGCGGCGGGCACCGGTTCGCGGCCGGGTTCACCGGCCGGGGCACGGTCGACGAGGTGGTCGAGCGCATCCGCGCGGAACTCTCCGGCGCACTGCTGCCCGCCTGACCCGGGGTGAGAACCGGGGGTGACTCCGGGGCGTGCCGGTCTTCCGGCGTTCCGTGACGCTGGGGACAATCGGGTGATGGATCACCCCCGTGAGCTCACCGTCGAGGCGCCCCGGGTCTGGGACCGGCCGGTCGTCTCCGTGCCGGTGTTGATCTGCCTCTCCCTGGTCGGCGGGCAGCTGCCGTCCTTCTCCACCGCGGCCAACCTCTACACCCTGGGCACCGGCGGGGCGTTGATCTGGGTCGGCCTGAGCAACCGGGTGCCGCCCCGGCGGCTGGCGCCGCGTCGGCTGCCGCCCGGCGCGCTCTGGTGGCTGCTGCCGGTCACCGTCTTCGGGGTCCTGGAGGGCGCCACCTTCGTGCTGTCGGTGGGGGACGAGTTCCCCACCTTCTCCCGGCTGGCCGACCCGATGCTGGAGGACCAGTTGGTCCGCTCGGCGGCCTGGTTCGCCTGGCTGACCGCCTTCTGGGGACTGGTACGCCGATGATGCGCGCCCTGGCAATCGGCGGCTTCCTGGCCGCGCTGCTGCTCTTCGCGGGCGTCGAGTGGGCCGCCCGGCGGGAGGGCTCGCGGATCCCGTCCCTGGCCGACGTCTGTGCCTTCGTGATGCGCTACGAGGTCGGGCCGGTCCCGGTCGGGCGGATCGGCCTGTTCGGTTTCTGGTGGTGGCTGGGCTGGCACTTCCTGGCCCGCTGAGCCGCACCCCGACACGCTCCGTGCTGTCCGTATCGCGGGAACAGTGGGCAGCATGTGGAAAGTGAACGTTAATTTGGGTGGGGCCGGCGTTTCGGCGCTGGTCACGGGCGGTGGTGCCACACCCGGTGCCGCCTCCCTCCAGGGTCAGACCGACCCGGGCTCACGCTGCCAGGGAGCCGCTCCGGTGATCCCGGACCGCTGCCGGCGCTCAGCAGACCGACGGCTCCAGGCCGCGGCGCGGCGGAAGACGCGCCGAGCTGGAGTGTCGGACCGACGGCTCCAGGTCGTGGCGCGGCGGAAGACGCGCCGAGCTGGAGTGTCGGATCGCCCTCAGGGCCGCCGTGCGTCGGTGGTCCGCACCCTGGAAGGGAACTCCCATGGCGACCAAGCGCAAGCCGCAGACCGAGAACACCACCGACGAGGCGCGCGAGCAGATGCGCCGCGCTCTGCAGACCTCGATGGACACCCGTCAGTGACGGTGGCCGCCCGGCGGTGACGCCGTACCCACGACGTCACCGCCGCTCCGGTCGCCCCGTGCCCGCGTCCGGCGCTACCGTCGCCCGGTGCGCCGCATCCTGATCGTCGGCAGCGCGGGCGCCGGCAAGAGCACGCTCGCCCGCGAGGTCGCCCGCCGGCTCGACCTGCCGCTGATCCACCTCGACCGGCACTACTGGCTTCCCGGCTGGGTGCCCGCCGGGGAGGCCGACTTCCGCGCCGAGGTCGCCGCGCTCGCCGCCCGCCCGGCCTGGGTGATGGACGGCAACTACGGCGGCACCCTCGATCTCCGCCTGCCCCACGCCGACCTCCTGGTGCTCTGCGACCCGCCCCGACTGCGCTGCCTGGTCCGGGTGCTGCGCCGCCGCTGGGCGTACCGGGCGACGCCCCGGCCCGACCGCCCGGAGGGCTGCCCCGAGCAGATCGACCTCGAGTTCCTCCGCTACGTCTGGAACTACCCCCGTCGCTCGCGCCCCCGCATCTTCGCCGCCCTCCGGAACACCGCCCCCACCCTCCCGGTGGCCCACCTCCGCACCCGCCGCCAGATCCGCCGCTGGCTGGCCACCCTCCCCGCCCCGCCCCATCGATCATGAGGTTGACGGCGGTTTCGGAGATCCAGACCGGCGCCAACCTCATGATCGACGGAGGGACGCGGCCGGATCGGTAAGTGATGGTCGGGGTTGCGTTCCTTACTGGGTGCGTGCCAGGATCGGCGGCGATGAGTCAGACCGTCGCCTCCGCCACCCAGTCCGCCACGGCCCGGCGGATCGCCGCGCTCGCCCTGCCGGCGCTGGTGGTGCTCGCCGCCGAGCCGCTCTACGTCCTGGTCGACACGGCGGTCGTCGGGCACCTGGGCCGGGTCCCGCTCGCCGCGCTCGCCGTCGGCGGCACGGTGCTGACGCTGACCGCCTGGCTCGGCACCGTCGTCGCCTACGGCACCACCGGGCGGTCGGCCCGGCGGTTCGGCTCGGGGGACCGGGCCGCCGCGGTGGCCGAGGGCGTGCAGGCGTCCTGGCTCGCCCTGAGCGTCGGAGTGCTGGTGGCGCTCGCCATGCAGGTCGGGGGCGGGTGGTTGGCGCGTACCCTCGTCGGCGGGCCCGGCGAGGTGGCCGACGCCGCCGCGACCTGGCTGCGGATCGCGGCGCTCGGCGCGCCCGGCCTGTTGCTCGCGGCGGCCGGCAACGGCTGGCTGCGCGGCATCCAGGACACCCGCCGGCCGCTGCTCTTCGTGCTCGCCCCCAACCTGCTCTCCGCGCTGCTCTGCCCGCTGCTGGTCTATCCGGCCGGGCTCGGCCTGGCCGGCTCGGCGGTGGCGAACGCGCTGGCGCAGACCCTCTCCGGTGGCCTCTTCGCGGCGGCACTGGTCCGTGAGCAGGTCCCGCTGCGCCCCCGACCTCGGCTGATCGGCCAGCAGTTGGCGCTCAGCCGCGACCTGCTCATCCGGGGCGTCGCCTTCCAGGCCAGCTTCCTGTCCGCGACCGCCGTAGCCGCCCGGTTCGGCGCCGCCGCGGTCGGCGCGCACCAGATCGCCGTACAACTCTGGTTCTTCACCGCCCTGGTGCTGGACGCCCTGGCGATCGCCGCGCAGTCGCTGATCGGCGCGGCGCTCGGCGCCGGCGAGGCCGCCGCGGCGCGCGCCCTCGCCCGGCGGATCGCCCTGCTCGGCGGCCTCTGCGGGGTGGCGTTCGCGGTGCTCATCGCCGCCGGGGCCGGCCTGGTGCCGTCGTGGTTCAGCTCCGATCCCGAGGTACGCGAGCAGGCCATGGTCGCCTGGCCCTGGTTCGTCGCGCTCCAGCCGATCGGCGGCGTGGTGTTCGCCCTGGACGGCGTGCTGATCGGCGCGGGGGACGTCCGCTACCTGCGCAACCTCACCATCGTGGCGGCGCTGGGCGGCTTCCTGCCGGCGATCTGGCTGGCCTACGGGCTCAACCTCGGGCTGGGCGGGATCTGGGCCGGGCTGACCCTGTTCGTGGTGCTCCGGCTGGTCGCCCTGCTGCTGCGGCTGCGCTCCGGCGGCTGGGCGGTGGTCGGCGCGGTCCGCTGACCGTCAACACGGCTTGAACGAGCCCGGCCCGCCCATCCACGGCTCCACCGTCCAGAAGCCCTCCGCCAACCGGGCACAGTCGACGTTACTGGTGCTCGCCTCCGCCGACACCAGCCAGAGCCCTCGCTCCGCGGCCGGCAGCGCATCCGGCCGGGGCACGTGCCACACGACCTTGTCGCGGATCGCCGCCAGGCCCGCCGCGCCGGGCGTCGTGCGCGGCACGTCGAAGGCGTACAACCAGACGTACTCGGTGGTGATCTCCAGCACCGGGACGCCGTTCTCGTTCGTGGTGGCCCGGTAGCGCATCGTCCCCCGGGCCCTGACCTCCTCCGCCCGGTCCTGGGAGCCGATCCGCGTGGCGTAGTGCAGGAAGGTGTCGCCGTCGAAGTCGTGGATCCGTTCCCGGCGGGCGGCCGGTGCCAGGAGTGCCAGGAACGGCTCCGGGTCACCGACGATCATGCTGGTGTCGAGCCGGGCCGCCACCAGCGCGGACCGGACCTGGGTCAGGGCCGCGGTCACCTCCCGGGCGGTGAACGGTCCCTGCGCGGCGGCCCGGGGCAGCGTGATCCCCGCCTCGCCGACCGCGTAGTCCGCCGCGACGGTGCCGGCGAAGAGGTCGCGCGGCTCGCCGACCTGACTCAGCGGCACCGGCGACGGCGTAGGAGACGCCGCGGGCCGGGACGTGCCGGCCCGGATCCGCTCGACCGTGACCCGGCCGAGCGTGGCTGCCCCGCCGACCAGCGCCAGCGCGATCAGCACGACGACGGCGGTGTGGCGTTTCCCGCTCTGCCGGGCCCAGGCCAGCCGGGCCCGTTCCCCGCGGGTCAGCGGCGTCGCCGCGTCCTCGCCGGTCATCCAGCTCGGCAGCCGGACAGCGTCACCGCGGGTGGCGACGGTGTACCGGTCCGGGGCCATCGGCGGGGCGGTCTCGTCTTCGGTGGTCATCAGGCATCCCAGACATACGGAGGGTTGGCCGTCGCACCCGGAAGGGCGCGTCCGGTCAGATCTCGCGGTTCGTGATCTTGTAGAGCAGGTAGAGCGTGCCGACCACCAGGGTGGTGGCCACCACGGCCACCACCACGAAGGACGTGATGGCGGAGACCACCGGGTGCCGCTCGCTGAACCGGGTGCGGTCCCGCCACGCCCAGAGCCGGCGCCGCGCCGCCGCCAGCGCCGGCACGCCGTCGACGAAGTCGGAGACGCGGCGGCCGAGGGTGCGCCGCGGCGGCTCGGGGTTCCGCATCCAGTCGGGCAGGTCGACCCGGGGGCGGTGCTGGTGGGACGGCGGGGTGGTGCTCACTCGGGGCTCCTGGGGGTGGGGCGATGAAGGGGGGTGGCGGCAGTGTGCCGGAACGGGGCCCACGCCGCGACCCCGTGCTCCTGGCCGGGTCAGCAGGTGTCCGGGATGTCCAGCGAGCGGTCGGGGTCGTAGAGAGAGTCGGGGTCCGGCGTGGGGGTGGCGACCACTTTCCCGTCGTGCCACGTGCCGACATTCAGCAGTCCCTTGTCGGAGGCCGCGCAGTCGACGTTCGCGGCGTACGAGCGCATGTCCCGGAGCCAGAGACCGTTCGCGCGGGCCGGGACGTCGCCCGGGTGCGGCACGTGCCAGACCAGCGTGTCGTGCACGACCACCACCCCGTCGCCGGGCACCACCTGCGGGCCGTGGAAGGCGTACGCCCAGACGAAGTTGGTGGTCACCTCGAGCACCCGGGTCCCCTGTTCGTTCCGGGTCGCCCGGTAGGTGATCCGGCCCTTCACCCGGGGCTGGTCCGGCAGCAGCCGGGCCCCGGGCGCGAGCCGGGTCGCGAGGTTGGCGAAGACGGCGTCGGTGAGGTCCGCCCGGACGTAGCGGCGCTCGTCCGGCGCGAACTGCCGCACCAGCCGCTCCCGGTCCTTCGCCGTCATGAACGCGCGGTCGAGCCGGGCGGTCACCAGGGCGGCCCGGATCTTCGTGAGCGCGGCCGACACCTGCTTCGCGGTGAAGTCGCCGGTCGCCTTCGCCGGGGGCAGCGTGATCCCGGCCGCTCCCTCGGGGTACGCGGCCGCCGGGGTGCCGTCGAACGGGCCGGCGGCCGGGGGCGGCGAGGCGGAGGTGGTCGCCTGGATGCCGGGGGGCGGGCTCACCGTCGGGTACGCCCGGGGCTGCTCGGCGGGGCGCCGGACGTACCGGTATCCGGCCGGGGCGAGGTAGGCCAGCAGCGCGAGCACCAGCACCGCGCCGACGCCGACGCGCAGCCCGCGGGCGTGCCGGCCGAACCAGATGCGCAGCCGGGTGGCCGGTCCGACCCGGATCTCCCGCTCCAGTTGGCGTACCCAGTCGGGGATCTCCTCCGGGCCGGGTGAGGGGCGGTCGAGCCGCGGTGGCTCGGGGGTGAGGTCGTCGCTGCTCATCATGCTTCCCGGGCAGAAGTGGGGCGAGGGGCGCACGATCTTGACACCCGGCTCGATCAGGGCGGTATCCCCCGCAGGGGCGACCACCGCCGTCTGGCAGGCTTGGCGGTCGTGAGCGCAGACGGTCTGATCGTGGTCGACAAGCCCGGCGGCATGACGTCGCACGACGTGGTGGCCCGGATCCGGCGGCTGGCCCGGACCCGGCGGGTCGGCCACGGCGGCACGCTGGACCCGATGGCCACCGGCGTGCTGGTGATCGGTGTGGGCCGCGCCACCCGGCTGCTCACCTACGTGATCGGCGCGGGCAAGAGCTACACCGCGACGATCCGGCTCGGCCAGGCGACGGTCACCGACGACGCGGAGGGCGACGTGATCGCCAGCACCCCCGCCGGGGCGGTCACCGACGACGCGGTCCGCGCGGCGCTCGCCGCGCTCACCGGCGAGGTCGACCAGGTGCCCAGCGCGGTCAGCGCCATCAAGATCGACGGGCAGCGGGCGTACAAGCGGGTGCGTGAGGGGGAGAGCGTCGACCTGCCGGCCCGGCGGGTCACCATCTCCCGGCTGGACGTGCTGGCGATCCGCCGGGACACCCCGGACGTGGTGGACGTGGACGTGGACGTGACCTGCTCGTCCGGGACGTACATCCGGGCCATCGCCCGGGACGCGGGCCTGGCGCTCGGGGTCGGCGGCCACCTCACCGCGCTGCGCCGCACCGCGGTCGGCGGGTTCACCCTGGCCGAGGCGGCCACCCTCGACGCGCTGGAGCAGCGCGCGCCGGAGGTGGTGAACCTGCCGCTGGACGCGGCCGCCGGCCGGTTCTTCCCGCGCCGGGACGCCACGCCCGAGGAGGCGAAGGTGCTCTCCCACGGCGGGCCGCTGGACCCGGCGGGCATCGCCGGGCCGTACGCGGTCTTCGGCCCGGACGGCGGGTTGATCGCTATCGTCAGCGAGCGGGACGGGCGGGCCCGCGCGGAGATCGTGCTGGCCCCCGCCTGACGGCGCGTGGGCGGACAGGGGAGGAGCGGCATGCAGCGGTGGCGGGGGTACGAGGCGGCGCCCGGCGGCTGGGGACGGTCGGTGGTCACCATCGGCGTCTTCGACGGCGTGCACAAGGGCCACCAGGCGACCATCGGCCACGCCGTGGCGCGCGCCCGCGAGCTGGGCGTCAAGTCGGTGGTGGTGACCTTCGACCCGCACCCGGCCGAGGTGGTGCGCCCCGGCTCGCACCCGGCCGTGCTGACCGAGCCGGCCCGCAAGGCGGAGCTGATCGAGGCGCTCGGCGTCGACGTGCTCTGCGTGGTGCCGTTCACCCCGGAGTTCTCCCGGCTGCCGGCCGAGGAGTTCGTGCACGACATCCTGGTCGAGCACCTGCACGCCGCGCTCGTGGTGGTCGGCGCCAACTTCCGGTTCGGGCACAGGGCGGCCGGCGACGTGGCGCTGCTGGAGCGGCTGGGCCGCACCTTCGGCTTCGGCGTGGAGGGCGGCCCGCTGGTCGCCGAGGCGGGCACGGTCTTCTCCTCGACCTACATCCGCTCCTGCGTCGACGCGGGCGACGTGACCGCGGCGGCCGCCGCGCTGGGCCGGCCGCACCGGGTGGAGGGCGTGGTGGTCCGCGGTGACCAGCGCGGGCGGGAACTGGGCTATCCGACCGCCAACCTGCTGACCCACCGGTACGCGGCGATCCCCGCCGACGGGGTGTACGCAGCCCGGCTGGTGCGCCGGGGCGGGGAGCCGCTGGCCGCGGCGGTCTCCATCGGCACCAACCCGACCTTCTCCGGCCGGGAGCGCCGGGTGGAGGCGTACGCGCTGGACTTCACCGGCGACCTCTACGGCGAGCGGCTGGCCCTGGACTTCGTGGCGCACCTGCGGGAACAACGGACGTACGACGCGATCGAGCCGCTGGTGGCCCAGATCGCCGAGGACGTGGAGCGGACCCGCCGGGCGGTCGGCTGAGCGTGCCGGAGCGCCCCCCGGGCGCTTCGCGGCCCTTCACCGGGCGGTTCCCCGTCGGGCTGGTAGTCTGGCGGGGACGTCGGCTGACCGACGTGGGGCCTCGCGTGCCTGCACGACGCCGCGGGTGCGAGGAACCGGTCCGTTCCCCGGTCACTCCGACCGATCCGACGGACCTCATCGAACGTTCCACGAAACAGGGAGAACATGGCGCTCGACCAGGAAGCCAAGGCCAAGATCCGTGCGGAGTACGCGACCGCCGAGGGCGACACCGGTTCGCCGGAGGTGCAGGTCGCGGTCCTCACCAAGCGGATCGCTGAGCTCACCGAGCACCTGAAGGTGCACAAGCACGACCACCACAGCCGCCGCGGGCTGCTGCTGCTGGTCGGCCGTCGCCGCCGGCTGCTCAACTACGTCCAGAAGAAGGACATCAACCGCTACCGGTCGCTCATCGAGCGGCTCGGCCTGCGCCGATGACGCGACGGGGGAGTGGCCACTCGGCCGCTCCCCCGTTCCGGTACCACCGAAGAATCCGGCCGCGCGACAACCCGAGAGGGAGCCGGTCAGCACCGGTCTCCGGTAGTGGCCCCCGGGAATCCCGGCATCATGCCGGCCACCCGGGCGCTTCGATCGAAGACCGGCCGCCTGAGCAGTTCCCCGTGTCGTGGGCCGACGACGCGAAGGAGCACCACAGCACATGACCGAGACCAACCTCGGCACCGAATCCCGCACCGCCGTGATCGACAACGGGTCGTTCGGCACCCGCGAGATCACCTTCTCCACCGGCCGGCTCGCCCGTCAGGCCGCCGGCTCCGTCATCGCCCAGCTGGGCGAGACGGTCGTCCTCTCCGCCACCACCGCCGGCAAGCAGCCCCGGGAGCAGTTCGACTTCTTCCCGCTGACCGTCGACGTCGAGGAGCGGATGTACGCCGCGGGCCGGATCCCCGGCTCGTTCTTCCGCCGCGAGGGCCGGCCCAGCGAGGACGCCATCCTCACCTGCCGGCTGATCGACCGGCCGCTGCGCCCGTCGTTCGTCAAGGGCCTGCGCAACGAGGTCCAGGTCGTCGAGACCGTGCTGGCGCTCGACCCGCAGCACCCGTACGACGTGGTGGCGATCAACGCCGCCTCGATGTCCACCAAGCTCTCCGGCCTGCCGTTCTCCGGCCCGATCGGCGCGACCCGGGTCGCGCACGTCGACGGCCAGTGGGTCGCCTTCCCGACCCTGGAGGAGCTGGCCCGGGCCACCTTCGACATGGTCGTGGCCGGCCGGGCGCTGGCCGACGGCGACGTCGCGATCATGATGGTCGAGGCCGAGGCCACGCCGCACGCCGTGGCCCTGATCGCGGACGGCGCCACCGCCCCGACCGAGGAGATCGTGGCCAGCGGCCTGGAGGCCGCCAAGCCGGCGATCCGCGAGCTGTGCCGCGCGCAGAGCGAGCTGGCCGAGGTGGCCGCCAAGCCGGTCGCCGAGTTCCCGGTCTTCCTGGACTACTCCGACGACGCGTACGAGGCGGTGGCCGACCTGGCCCGCGCCGAGGTCGCCGAGGCCCTCAAGATCGCCGGCAAGGCGGACCGTGAGGAGGCCCTGGACCGGGTCAAGGCCAAGGTCGCCGAGGAGCTCGGCCCGCGTTTCGAGGGCCGCGAGAAGGAGCTCTCCGCCGCCTTCCGCTCGCTGACCAAGTCCGAGGTGCGCAACCGGGTGCTGCGCGAGCAGGTCCGCATCGACGGCCGCGGCCCGCGCGACATCCGTCCGCTGACCGCCGAGGTCGGCGTGCTGCCGCGGGTGCACGGCTCGGCGCTGTTCGAGCGGGGCGAGACCCAGATCCTGGGCGTCACCACGCTGAACATGCTGCGCATGGAGCAGATGGTGGACACGCTGTCCCCGGAGAACCGCAAGCGCTACATGCACAACTACAACTTCCCGCCGTACTCGACCGGTGAGACCGGCCGGGTCGGCTCGCCGAAGCGGCGCGAGATCGGTCACGGCGCTCTCGCGGAGCGGGCGCTGATCCCGGTGCTGCCGTCGCGCGAGGAGTTCCCCTACGCCATCCGGCAGGTCTCCGAGGCGCTCGGCTCCAACGGCTCCACCTCGATGGGCTCGGTCTGCGCCTCGACGCTCGGCCTGCTTTCCGCGGGTGTGCCGCTGAAGGCGCCGGTCGCCGGCATCGCCATGGGCCTCATCTCCGACGAGGTCGACGGCAAGACCCAGTACGTGACGCTGACCGACATCCTCGGCGCCGAGGACGCTTTCGGCGACATGGACTTCAAGGTCGCCGGCACCCGGGACTTCGTCACCGCGCTGCAGCTCGACACCAAGCTCGACGGCATCCCGTCGGACGTGCTGGCCGCCGCGCTCCAGCAGGCGAACGAGGCCCGGCAGACCATCCTCGACGTGATGCAGCGGGCCATCGAGGCCCCGGCCGAGATGTCGGACTACGCCCCGCGGGTCACCACCGTGAAGATCCCGGTCGACAAGATCGGCATGGTGATCGGCCCGAAGGGCCAGACCATCAACGCCATCCAGGACGAGACCGGCGCCGAGATCTCCATCGAGGACGACGGCACCATCTACGTCGGCGCGACCAACGGCCCGTCGGCCCAGGCCGCGGTCGAGCGGATCAACGCGATCGCCAACCCGACGCTGCCGAAGGTCGGCGACCGGTTCCTCGGCACCGTGGTGAAGACCGCCGCCTTCGGCGCCTTCATCTCGCTGCTCCCGGGCCGCGACGGCCTGCTGCACATCTCCAAGGTGGGCGACGGCAAGCGGGTCGAGAAGGTCGAGGACTTCCTCAACGTCGGCGACAGGGTCGAGGTCGAGATCGCCGACATCGACCAGCGCGGCAAGATCTACCTGGACAAGGTCCGCCCGGAGGGCGCCGAGGCGCCGGCCGCGGCCGAGGCCGAGGGCGAGGGCGGCGAGCGTCCGGCCGGCCGGGACCGCGGCGGCGACCGTGGCCCGCGGGACCGCGGCGACCGTGAGCGCGGCGGCGACCGCGAGCGCGGCGGCCGCGGCCCGGAGCGCGGCGAGGGTGGCGGCGAGGGCGGCGGCGACGGCCGTCCGCGGCGCCGGACCCGGCACAGCTGATCCACTC